>NZ_SRLW01000175.1:0-21123 GCF_006518215.1 Myxococcus sp. AB025B | reverse complement strand
AGCCCGCCCACCCCCAGGGCCGCCAGCACCATGACGGGCACGGGCGCCTTGTGGGGCGAGGGCGCGCTCGCGGCGTCGCGTCGGCCGTTGCGGAACATGAAGAACGCGGACACCAGCATCACCGCCGCGAACAGCAGCAACTGCGTCGCCCCGGACAGGAGCGCCGACAGCCTCGCCCCGCCATAGGTCCCCTCCATGGCCACCAGCGCGAACAGGAGCGCCGCCCGGAACCGGACGTTCCCCTTGCGCCAGTGGCTCGCCGCGCCCACCAGGCTCGTGACGCCCACCACCGCCAGTCCCATGGCGATGGACTCCTTGGCGCCGAAGCCCAGGACGTACACGAGGATGGGGACGGTGAGGATGGAGCCGCCGCCGCCAAGCAGGCCGAGCGACAGCCCCATCAACGCCGCCAATGAGAAGCCGAGCAATTCCATGGTGTCCTTCCCCGTGACGCGTGCTCAGCCCGGGAGCGGCTCACGCACGGCGAGCATCCCGCCCGCCAGGTTGTAGAGGTGCTGGAAGCCGGCCCGGGCCAGCAGCCCCGCCGCCCGGGCGGAGCGCCCGCCCGAGCGGCAGATGAGCAGCAGCGGCGCCTCGCGGGGCCACGTCACCGCCACGCGCTCGAGCGTGTCCAACGGGACGAGCTCGGCGCCGGGCAGATGTCCCAGCGGCCCCGTGAACTCGTCCGGCTCGCGCACGTCGATGCGCCGGGTGCCCGGGGCGAGCGTGTCGAGCTGCGCGGGTGTGATGTCTCGATAGGGAATCGGTGTCGTCATGTCATGGCTCCCGCCCGTGAGGGCGTCAGGCCCCCTGGGGCGCGGGCGCCGTGTGTCCACAGGCCCGGTTGGCGGGGACCGCGATGTCTATCTTTCGCGGCTTGGGCAGGTTCAGGTTCTCCATGATGTGGATGAACTCCGCCTCGCTCTTGCCCGCCACGCGGGGGTTGTGCCGCTTCTCCTCGGCGATGCTCGACACCGTGCGCCCCTGGTAGTCATGGCCGGGATACACGAGCGTCGAGTCGGGCAGGGTGAAGAGGACGCGCGTGAGGCTGTCGTACAGCTGCCGCGCGTTCCCGTTCTGGAAGTCCGTGCGGCCGTTGCCCCGGATGAGCAGGGCATCCCCCGTGAACACGCGGTCCCCGAGCAGGTAGCTGAGGCTGTCGTCCGTGTGCCCCGGCGTGGCGAGCACCCGGAAGACGAGCTCGCCCACGCGCACCTCGTCCCCGTGACGGACGTGCACGTTGGCGCAGCTGGCACCTCCCACGCCGCCCACCACCGTGGCCTGCGTGCGCTCGCGCAGTACGCCTGACGCGGTGACGTGGTCGGCGTGGACGTGCGTGTCGAACACGTGGGTGAGCGTCAGGTCCAGCTCGGCCACCAGCTTCAGGTCGCGCTCGACCTGCTCGAGCACCGGGTCGATGAGGACGGCGTGGCGCGTGGCCTCGTCGCCGAGGAGATAGGTGTACGTCGAGGACTCCGCATCGAAGAGTTGTCGGAAAATCATGTCGTTGCCTCCTGAGGGTGAGAGCCCGACGCGTTCCAAAAGGATTCTTCACGCCCGCGCGAATCCTTTCCGGCGCGCACGGGCTCTCACGTGACATGGCTTCTTCCTTCCTGCTTCCTCTCCTCGGCGGTGCGCTCATCGGGTTGAGCGCATCCCTGCTCCTGTGGGCCAACGGCCGGGTCGCCGGTATCAGCGGCGTGGTGGGCTCGCTGCTGGCCCCCGTGCGCGGTGACGTCGCCTGGCGCGTGCTGTTCTTCCTGGGGCTGCTGTCGGGCGGGCTGCTGCTCGTCTGGCTGCGTCCCGAGACCTTCCCCGCGTCCGCCTCCCCGAGCGCCCGCGGCACGCTGGTGCTGGTGGGCGCCGGGTTGCTCGTGGGCCTCGGCTCGCGGCTGGGCAACGGCTGCACCAGCGGTCACGGCGTCTGCGGTCTCAGCCGAGGCTCGCAGCGCTCCTTCTGGGCCACGCTCACCTTCATGACCACCGGCGCCCTCACCGTCTTCGTGGTCCGTCACGTCCTCTAACGGAAACTCCCGATGCGTCTTCTCATCACTGCCTTCCTCAGCGGTCTCATCTTCGCCCTCGGACTGGGGCTCGCCGGCATGACGGACCCGGCCAACGTCCAGGGCTTCCTCGACGTCGCGGGCGACTGGGATTACCGGCTCGCCTTCGTCATGGGCGGCGCCATCGCGGTGCACGCGGCGCTGCGTCCCCTCATCCTCCGGCGCGGGCGGCCGCTGTTCGCCCCGCGCTTCCCCGACCTCCTCCGGGGCAGGCCGGACGCGAAGCTCCTGGCGGGCTCGGCCCTCTTCGGCGTGGGCTGGGGGCTCGGCGGTTACTGCCCTGGTCCCGCGCTCACCTCGGTGGCGAGCGGCGCGCCCCAGGTGCTCGTCTTCGTGGCCGCGATGTTCGGCGGCTTCCTCCTCGCGCGCCTGCCATGGGCGCGCGGGAGCGCGGGGGCGCGGAGCCCCGGCTCAACGACGGCGGAGCCGCTCTCCTCGCCTTGAGTCGGGAGCTCGACACGAACCACGGGGAGGGAGGGAATCCAAATCCCTCCCTCCCCACGACTTCACGGCCTACGGGCTGAACGTCCCCGTGAGCACGCTGGCGCGGGCGCGGGGCAGGGCGCGCTTGAACGGGCTCGTCGCCAGGTCGGAGCCGGGCTGGTACCAGCTCTGGATTTCAGCGAAGTACGTCTGGCCCGACTGGAGCACGCCCGGCGGCAGGTACACGCTCTGCAGGTCGGTGTGCAGCGACGTCACGCGAGTCGCGGTGGTGGCGCCGTTGCTCGTGCCCAGCCGGTAGATGTTCACCACATAGTTCGTGGCCGTGCCAATCAGCGGCTTCGACCAGCGCAGCGAGGCGTCCGTGCCCACGCCCGTGAGGGTCTGGAACGCGCCACGGGTGTTGACGAGCGGCGCCTGCACCGGCCCGATGAGGGGCTGCACCGGCGCTGAGGAGAACGCGCTCGCCTCCTGGTCCACGCGGATGTCCACGCTCATGGTGAAGGGCGTCGCCGTCCCCAGCGCGTACGTCTTCGTGAAGCCCGCGGCCGCCAACGCCACCTTCTGCCACGTCGCCGGCAACGGGTTGTTGTAGGTCATGCTCCCCGTGACGATGTCGGTCTTCAGCGCGTCAGGATTGAGCTTCACCAGGAGCGGCGGCCCGCTGATGGACGCGAGCGCCTGGCCCACCGCGGCCGGCCGCGCGGACATCCAGATTTCGTTGTACGTGCTCACCGCGCTCGGGTTCACCTGGGTGCGCAGGGCGTCGAACGCCGAGCGCCTCCAGTCCACCGAGAACGTGCCCGTCGCGGCGGGCTGGGTGAAGGTCCCACTGACGGAGGTCGACTGGCCATCCGCATGGGTCAGGTTCGCTTCGAGCACCTTGTGCATCGAGCGGTAGGGCACGCCCATGGGGCTCGACTGCAGCCGCATCTGCGCCAGCGAGAACACATCCCCGAAGGCGAGGTGGTTGAGCAACACGGGGTTGGTCATGTTGGCGTAGTCGAAGCTCAGCGCGGAGAACGACGTCGCGCCCGCCTGGGGGAACCCCGTCTCGTTGCCGTAGAGGTAGCCGAACGCCCCCGGGTTCAACGAGTACATGTCCATGTAGTCCCCCGTCTGCCAGGGAGACAGGCCGGACGCGGACACCGTCACGGGGGTCGGCTGCCAGGGGAAGAGGCCATTGCGCCCCCACTCCGTGGAGCCCAGGTCGAACGTGCGGCCCGTGCTCACCAGGAAGCGCGAGCCCACCCTCAGGTAGATGCGGCCGGAAGGGACGTTGGGCACGGAGATGCTGCCGTCCGCGGCGCCCGAGCCCGGGTACGCCGTGAACGCTCCCGTCGTTGAATCCCGCGTGTAGGCCACCACCGTCGTGGCGGACTGGTTGTAGGAATTCGTCACATTGCCTGACGACGTGACGAACGTCACCGGGCTCGTCCCCGTGACCTGCGTGTTCAGTCCCTGGATGACCTGGGAGGCGGAGTCCTCCGCCACGGAGGTCTCCATCGCCTCGCCTTCCTCGAGGCCCGCGCAGCCGGCCCCCGTCAGTCCGACCAGGAGACCCAGGGAAAACAATGAGCTTTTCATGTGGATGAATGATGTCCCGTTGAGACGGCGTCCGGAATGGCGCCGCTGGAGATGATTCATATCGCGCGGGTCTGACATTGATTGATGTGTCTGGGTATTTGTATGGGAATGAGACTTCGGCATCGAACCGCGATGCACGCGGTGATACCGGAGTCGCTTCGCCCCCGCGCTTTGTCAGAGGGGGCTGGTAGGGTCCTTTTCGTCGCGGCATGGGCCCCATGCTCGTCGCGTCGGGGGACACCGTTGCTGCTCGCGGGGGGCCGGTCTCGTCACGGCCGCACGTGGTGTGCTGCCGCTCGTATCGAGGTGTGCCGTTGCCAGGTCCTGGAGCCAGGCCTGGTCGTGCATGGCCGTCGCGGTGTCGCAGCCTCACCCCGCGGCGTCGTCGAGACCAGGCCCTTGCAATTGCAGGCTTTGAGTGGGACCGCGACGCGCCTGTCGGTGCCTCGCACCCTTGCGGCGCGGTCGCCTTGTCTCCACAGGTGCTGTTGGCGGGGAGCGCGATGTCTGTCGTTCGGAGCCTGGGCGGGTGGAGGTTCTCCAGGATGTGGAGGAACTCCTCCTCGCGCACGCCTGCTTCCTTCCTGGCAGGGGCGCTCGCCGGCATGAGGTACTCGCACTCCAGTGCGTGAGCCCCTGATACGCCGGGCGTGGGAGCGATGCCCCGTTCCATCGTGGGAACTTCCCACCCGGGTCGCCGTGTCTTCCCTGCCGTGAGCCCCCGCGCCTTCATCGAACGAGCCCTGGAGCACCTGCCCGCCCTGCGGCGCGTGGGCCGACGGCTGACGGGCAGCGCGGTGGAGGCCGACGACCTGGTGCAGGAGACGCTGGCGCGCGCCCTGGAGCAGCGAGGCGCACTGAAGGAACCCGCGAGCCTCAAGGCCTGGCTGCTCGCCGTACAACGCACCGTGTTCCTCAACTCCCGGCGTGGACTGCGGCCCCGCCTGGAGGTGCTGGAGGGTGGGCGAGGTCAGCCGCTCCCTCCCGAGCCCTCCGCCGACCTCGAAGTGGAACTGCACGCGCACGCCTTGAGCGAGGGGATGCGCGCGGCGCTCGACGCTCTGGCGCCCGAGTGGCGCGACGCGCTGTGGCTCCGCGAGGTCGAGGAGCTGAGCTACGACGAGATTGCCCAGGTCCAGGGGTGCCCGGTGGGCACCGTGCGCTCACGGTTGGCACGGGCGCGACTGGCGGTGTTCGACTTCCTCGAGAAGGAGAAGTCCCATGGAAGCCTGTAGCCCCGGCTGGCAGGAGCGGCTCTCCGCGTGGTTCGACGGCGAGGCCTCGGCATCCGAGCGACGCGAGGTGGAGCAGCACCTGCCCCGATGTGCGGGCTGTGCTCGGGAGGCGTCCCGTTACGCTTCGCTGCGGCGGACCCTGCAGACAGAGCGCGCCATGGAGGCCCCGGTTCCGTTGGCGCTGGCGGGACGAGTCACCGGACTGGCGCCGCGCCCGAGGTGGGCCTCTCCCTCGCGAAGGCTGGCGGCGGGCGTGGCCGTGGCGCTCGCGTCGGTGGGGCTCTTGTGGACGTCCTGGCCCGGCGGGATGAACGAGGCGCTGGCGATGGACCTGGAGCGGCATCACCTCAAGGCCTTCTCGCGCGTGACGCCCTGTGAGTTCGAGTCCTCGGACCCCGCGGCGGTGAAGGCGTGGGTGGAGCGGGAGGTGGGCTACCCCGTGGACGTGCCGGTGGTGCCCGGGGCGACGCTCCTGGGCGCGCGGCGCTGCAGACTGCACGGCAAGCTCTCCGCTTCGCTGCTGTACCGACATGAGGGAGGCAAGGCGATGACGCTCTTCCTGCCCCTGCCGGGCTCGCAGGCGGCGAAGGAGGCGGCGCGCTTCGCGGGCGATGGCCCCCGCTGCACCCGAGGGCCCGTGGGCGAGCGCATCTGCGTGGCGCCCGGTGGGGACGCGCGGGCCTCGCTCGCCGTCTCCGAGCTCGAGCCCGACGTGCTCCTGGCCGCGCTGGCCCGCCTGGCCCCCTGACCCGGGCCCTTCGCGCCCCCCGGGAATCAGGACGCATGCCAGGGCGCTGAATCCTTTTGCCGCCGTCCTGGCTCTGACCGGGCTGAACCCACACTCCCGGGGGCACTCCGCCTCCGGTGTCGGATGGAGCCGTCATGAAGGTCGCCCTCGCCGTCACCGCCGCCCTGCTCGTGGGGCTGGTCCTCACCGCCTGCTCACACCTGCGCGCGGGAGACCCCGCCGTGGCGGAGGAGGCGCGCCGCCGGGTGGAGGCGGGGGCCACGCTGGTGGATGTCCGCTCGCCCGAGGAGTTCGCGGACGGTCACCTGCCGGGCGCGGTGAACATCCCGGTGGGGGAGCTGGCGCGGAGGCTCGGCGAGCTGGGACCGCCGACCACCCCCGTGGTCGTCTACTGCCGCAGTGGCGCACGCAGCGGCCGCGCCGAGCGTCTGCTGAAGGAGCAGGGGTTCCAGGACGTCTTCAACCTGGGCCCCATGTCCGCGTGGCGGTGAGGCGCGTGGGGCGAAGGGGTCACGGCACTTCGGCCCGGGGCCTGGCGCGGCGTGAAGCTGCGAGGTGCTCCGCATGGCGCCCCGTCCGCGCACGAGCCTGGGCGCTCCTCCGAGGTGGAGGTTCGAGGAGGAGCGCTCCTGGTCGGGAGCGTCGCGACGCTTGCGGTGTGTCCGCCCGGTCGGCGCGCGCCGTTGAGGCGGTCCCGTTCCCCGGGCGCCTGGACGCCTCGTGGCGGAAGCCCGAGGGACGCACTTTCGGCCCGGGAACTCCGCGACGCATGAGACGTGTCCTCCCCGGCGTCACCCGCCATCCCTCACCAGGTGCTCGATGAAGTTCCGCCCCCTGCTCGCACTGCTCGCGCTGGTCTCCGGTTGCGCGGCGTCGCCGAAGTCCGCCGCGCCGCCCTCGAAGCGTCAACAGCTCACCGTCCTCTACGTGGCCGACCTGCACGCGCAGCTGCGCGCGCACCCGGAGCTGTTCTGGCGCGACGGCGAGGAGCGCATCGAGCTGGCGGGCGGCTTCGCGCGCCTGTCCGCGGCCATCCAGCGCATCCGCGCCGAGCGGGGTGGCGACGTGCTGGTGCTCGACGGCGGTGACACGATTCAAGGCTCGGGCGCGGCGGCGCTCACCGAGGGCCGCGCGCTCATCGCGCCGCTCAACGCCCTGGGCCTGGACGGCGCGGTGCCGGGGAACTGGGAGGTGGTGTACGGCCCCCAGGTGCTTCGCCAGCGCGCCCGTGAGCTGAAGCATCCGCTCTTCGCCGCGAACGTGCGCGACGCGGCGAGCGGCGAGCGGCTCTTTGCTCCCTCGCTGGTGAAGGACGTGGGGGGCGTGAAGGTCGCCGTGGTGGGCTTCACGGACCCGGACGTCCCGCGTCGACAGCCGCCGGGGTACAGCCAGGGGCTGCGCTACGAGGGCCCGGAGGCGCTGCCCACGCTGGTGCGCGAGGCGCGCGAGCGCGACGGCGCGCAGGTGGTGCTGTTGTTGTCCCACGTGGGGCTCGCCAAGGCCGTGGGGCTCGCGGCCCGGGTGCCCGGCGTGGATGTCCACCTGTCCAGCGACACGCACGAGCGCACCTATGCCCCCATCGAGCAGGCAGGCACGTGGGTGGTGGAGCCCGGCGCGTTCGGCTCCTTCCTCGGCCGGCTGGACCTGTGGCTCGAGGAGGGGAAGGTGGTGGACCGCCGCTGGGAGCTCATCGAGCTGACCGCGTCGCGCTTCCCCGAGGACCCCGAGATGGCGCGGCAGGTGGAGGCCGCGCTCGCCACGCACGACGAGGCGCTCCTGGCGCAGGTGGGCCACACCGACGTGACGCTCGCGCGCTACGCGGTGGTGGAGAACCCGCTGGACAACATGCTGGCGGACGCCATCCGCGCCGCGGGCGGGACCGAGATTGGCCTGTCCAACGGCTTCCGCTTCGGCACGCCGCTGTTGCCCGGGCCCGTGCGCGAGGCGGACCTGTGGAACCTCTTCCCCGTCACCAACAAGTTGAAGACAGGCAAGGTGAGCGGCCGCCAGCTGCGCGCCTTCTGGGAGCAGGAGCTGGAGAACGTCTTCGCGAAAAACCCGGAGCACCGCTTCGGTGGATGGCTGCCGCGCCCCTCGGGGATGACGGTGCGCTTCCGCGCCGCCGCACCCAAGGGCCAGCGTGTCCTCGCGCTCGAGGTCGCGGGGGAGCCGGTGGTGGACTCGCGCCTGTACACCGTGACGGCCTGCGAGCGCGACGGGGACGCGCCGGACATGCTGTGTCGAATCCCCGGCGCGCTGGAGCCCCGCGTGCTCGACCTGGACGCGCACGAGGCGGTGCGCCGCTTCCTCGCCGGCGCGCCTCGACTGAGCGACGCGCTGGAGGGCCGCGCGGTGGGCGAGGACCTGCCGGCCGTGCTCCGCACCCAGCAGGTCTCGCGATGAGCCCCGCGCCGGACCCACGACGTCATGAACCCGGGCCTGAGATGACCGCACCTGTCGCCGCTCCCTCCTCGACCGTCGTCACCGAACCCCAGGCGATGTGGCGCCGCCGCCTGCCGGGCCTGGGGCTCGCCGCCGCGCTGGCGGGCGTCAGCTACGCGCTGGCGCTCCTGCCCGGCCTGAAGGTGGTGGGGCCGCTCACGGTGGCCCTGCTGCTGGGCATCTCGCTGCGCACGTCGCTGGGGCTCTCGCCCGTGTGGAGGGAGGGCACGCGCTACGCGGCGCGCACGGTGCTGCGGCTGGGCATCGTGCTGATGGGGGCGCGGCTCGACTTCGGGCTGGTGGCGAAGGTGGGCCCGCGCGTGCTGATGCTGTCGGTGGCCATCATCGTCGTCGGCATCCTCGGCATCCGGTGGGTGACGCGCCGCTTCGGCGTCCCGGAGAAGCTGGGGACGCTGCTGGCGGTGGGGACGTCCATCTGCGGCGCCAGCGCGGTGGTGGCCGCCAGCTCCGTCACGCGCGCGGAGGAGGAGGACACCACGCTGGCGGTGGGCCTGTGCGGCGTCCTGGGCACCGTGGGCGTCCTCTTCTACGTCTTCGTGGGGCCGCTCCTGGGGCTGAGTGACGCGCAGCTCGCCATCCTCTCCGGGGCCACGCTGCACGAGGTGGCGCAGGTGATGGCCGCGGCCTTCACGTTTGGCGCCGACGCCGGGGACCTGGGCACGCTGGTCAAGCTCACCCGCGTGGTGCTGCTGGCGCCGGCGCTCGTGGTGCTGGGGCTCGTCTCCGGGGTCGGCGGGAAGGTGCGCTACTCGCTGAAGGAGCCGCCCATCCCCTGGTTCGTCATCGGCTTCCTCGCGGTGGGCGTGCTGGGCACGGTGGGGGTGGTGCCCGCCTGGGCCCGGGCGTGGCTGTCCACCGCCAGCGTCTTCCTCATGGTCCTGGCCATGGCGGCCATGGGCCTGGGCACCCACCTGAGCATGGTCCGCCGCGCGGGCCTGCGCGTCGTCTACGCGGGGCTCGTCGGCTTCGCCGCGCTGGCCCTGTTCGCCTGGGGCCTCATCCACCTGCTGTCCATCCAGTAGTCCTCCCGCCGGAGTCCGTCCCGATGAATCGCCTCGTGTTGCTGCTCGTCACCTCGCTCGTCACCGTCCCCCTGGCCGCCTCCGGCTCGACGCCCTCCGAGTCGCGGCGGACGCCCGCGCCCCAGGGCAAGCTCGTCT
The DNA here is from genome assembly GCF_006518215.1 of Myxococcus sp. AB025B. NCBI lineage: Bacteria > Pseudomonadati > Myxococcota > Myxococcia > Myxococcales > Myxococcaceae > Myxococcus > Myxococcus sp. AB025B. Next base: position 11,426 of record NZ_SRLW01000175.1, on the reverse strand, counting down.
TCGTGGCCACCACGGGCCTGGAGGACCTCGGCACGCTCTCCAGCGCCTTGCGCCACGCCAGGAGCGCGAAGGAGTCGGGGCACCTCTCGGACGTGGTGTGGCTCACCTACGGCCGCGCGGTGGTGGCGCTGGACCCGACGGTGAAGGCGGTGCCGGAGGAGGTCCGGCAGGCGGCCCAGGCCGCGAAGGCCGCGGGCGTGCGACTGGTGGCGTGCGGCACCGCGCTCCAGAAGTTCGGCATCGACCCGAAGAAGCTCCAGCCCCAGGCGGAGGTGGTGGACAACGGGGTGGCGGAGCTGGCGCGCCTGGTCGCCGAGGGGTATCAGCTCATCCGTTACTAGCGAGGCCGGGGCGAGCTGGCGCGCCCGGGGGGACCGCCCGAGCTCGCGGGCGGGCGCTCGGGCCCGTGGCCTCGGTGCCGGGCGCTGCTCGCCGAGGCTGGCAGGGGAGGGCCCTCCAGGAAGGCGCGCAGGGGCTCCGACGTTCTTTCGAGGAGGAGGTGGGAGGCGGATGTCGACGCGAACCGACGAACAGTTGATGGAGGCCGCGCGCTCGGGAGATGGCGAGGCCCTGGACGAGGTCCTCACCCGTCACGAGAAGCAGGTGTATCGCTTCGGGCTGCGCATGTGCGGCTCGGAGGAGGACGCCAAGGAGGTCCTCCAGGAGACGCTGCTGTCGGCCTTCCGCGGCCTCCACGCGTTTCGCGGCGACGCGGCGCTGTCCACGTGGCTGTTCCAGGTGGCGCGCACGCACTGCCACCGCCTGCGCCGTCGTCGTGTGGGCGCGCCCGAGGACTTCCTGCCGCTCGACGCGCCCGAGGCCTCCAGGGTGGCCGCGGACGGGGCGACTCCGGACCAGGTGTCCCAGGTCCGGCAGCTGGGGGAGGTGTTGCAGGCGGCCATCCTCGCGCTGCCGGAGGCGCAGCGCGAGGTGCTCATCCTCCGGGACGTGGAGGGGCTGACGGCCGAGGAGGCCGCCGACGTGGTGGGCATCGAGGTGCGCGCCCTCAAGAGCCGGCTGCATCGCGCGCGGATGCAGCTGCGCGAGCACCTGTCCACCCTCCTGGGCCAGGAGGGCCCGGGGCAGCAAGCGGGGTGTCCGGAGCTGGCGCGGGAGCTGACGGAGGAACTGGACCAGGCCGCCTGCATCCGCCTGGAGGACCACCTGTCACGCTGTCCTCGCTGCAACGAGGCCTGCGACGCGCTCAAGCGCACCGTCTCGTTGTGTCGGCGCATCCCCGGAGACGCCGTCCCCGCCCCGGTGCGCGCCGCGGTACGGCAGGCGCTGGCCCGCGCGGTGCCGGCGTGAGCCGCCGGGCCTCGCCCACCGCTCAAATCATGTTCCCCGCCGCCCACGAGCCCCACGCGGTGAGGCTGGTGTAGCTGACCTGCAGGTCCGCCAGCGTGAGCGGGACGATGTTCACCTTGCCGTCCGTCTTGCCCACGTTCTGCTCCGCCGCCGCGCGCCACTGGCTGACGTTCTTGGGCATGCCCCAGTGCTCGAAGATTTCCTCCCGCATCGCCTTCACGAACGCTCCGTCCTGGATGACGGCGCTCACCTCGGCGTCGAACTGCATGCTGCGGTAGGTCCAGTTGCTGCTCCCGATGAAGGCCAGCTTGTCGTCGACGATGGCCACCTTCGAGTGCACATACGGCGACTTCCCCTTCGCGCCGTTGAGCAGCGGTGAGTACATGCTGAACGACTCCGACTCGATGGCCGTGATGTTCTCCAGGTACTCCCACGTCCCCAGCCAGGCCGTCTTCAGCTTCCAGTGGACGCCCCGGTTCATGAACTGCGACGCCGGACGGAACGGCAGGTTGGGGTGCTTCCACGACTGCATCAGCGAGTCGTCCCCCGAATGCAGCCGCTTCTCCAAATCCGTGATGTACGTGTCGTTCTCCAGGCAGCCCAGCTTCTGGACCTGGGGTGACGGCGGCAGCAGCAGCGAGCGGCCGCTGAGAATCCACCCCTCGTAGCGCAGGCTGCAGTCCTTGAGGTCGCTGGCCTTCACCTTGCCGGCGCTCTTCGAGGTGAAGCTGGTCATCCCCGCCATCGCGATGGCGCGGAAGGCGAAGTTCATCACGTACGCGTACCCGCTGTAGTCCCCGAGCACCGTCTCCTTCGGGTGTGGGACCATCAGGATGATGCGCACCCCGCGCGCCGCGGCGGCGACCAGCGCGTCGATGATGCCCGGGTCCGTCAGGGCCTGGTTCTCCATGTAGACGAACTCCTTCGCCTTCTGGATGTGGCCCACCAGCTCCTTGCGGATGTCCCGCTCGGCCTTCTTGCCCTGGATGTCCGTCGTCACGAACGTCACGGCCTTGTCGCCGCCGCTCCTGTCCGGAGTGAGGGGCGCGGCGGGTGGCGTCTTGCCCGCCCACAGCTCCGACCAGTAGTGCCCCACGACGCGGTGGATGTCTCCCTTCAGGTGCACGGCCGCGTCGTGCCAGTGATTGGCCGCGTCATGCGTCGTGGCGGACTTGTAGTCCTCGCCCAGGTTCATCCCGCCCAGGAGCAGGTCCTCGCTGCCGGAGGTCTTGAACAGGGCAATCTTGATGTGGAGGCTGGTGAAGGGGTGCAGCGTGGTGCCCGCGTACGAGTGGTATTTGAACTCCAGGCTCCCGTCGGGGAACTTCCACTCCGTGAGCAGGTGCTTCCACTTGTCCAGCCACGCGGTCCAGTCCTCGCGCCAGAAGTGGTGATGCGGCACGAAGCACTCGGACTTCCAGCCGTTCCACAGGATGACCTGGACCTTCACCCCCGCCTTCGCGGCCGAGGAGAGCGCCTGCGCGAGCGTGCGCTGCGGCGCTCCGTCCACCGCGGGCAGCGTGAGTGACGGGTCCGCCTTCCAGTACGCCAGGCGGATGGTGGCGCCCTTGCCGTCCAGCTCCGCGCGGCGGATGTGCCGGTGCAGCTCCAGGAAGAACTTGTCACCGTCGAGGATGAAGTTCGCGGTGTCGCAGCTGGTGTCGACGCGCATCGTGGGGGCGTGCCGGTGCAACCCGGGGGCCACGCGCGGGGGCCGGGGGCGCGTCGTGACGCGACACGCCTCCGGGGGCTCTCGCGTTCAAGCCCGACGCAGGTGCGTTCCCGCGTGACGCCGGGCTACTTCCCCTCGAGCTCCGCCGCCCAGATGTCCTTCACGCCGCCGATGTGGTCGAAGGCGCAGTGGGTCGCACCGGCCACGACCTTCTCCTCCAGCGGGAAGGCGTAGCCGCGGAACGCGGTGAGGCTGGCCTGGATGTCGGTGAGGTACTCGTCCTTGTCACCGTAGGCGTAGACCAGCCGGGTCGAGCCGCGCAGCTCGGGGCGCGTGCTGTCCCAGTCCAGCTTGCCGCCCCAGGGCGCCTCGCCGCCGCAGCCCAGCGCGTACACGCCCCGGTAGCGGTCGCCGTACCTGGGCAGGAAGCTCGCGGTGAGGAACACCGAGCCACCCGAGGAGCCGCCGAAGAGGATGGGCTCGTTGATGATGTTCCAGCCCTTGCGCAGGGCATCGAGCACCTCCACCAGCGTGGCCGCGTTGTCACCCGCGAGGTCGCGGTCGGCCTCCGTCCCCTCGACGGCGCAGTTGGTCACCGAGGGCTTGGTCCACCACGCGCACTTGTTCGGCGCCAGCACGGAGACATAGAGCGTGTCGTTGTCGTAGGCCCACGGCGCCTGGAGGCGCGGCGCGGTGTCCCCCGTGTGCGCCCGGGCCCCATCGCCGTGCAGGTAGACGGCCAGACGCATCGGCGCGGGGACGATGCCCACCCGAGGCTCGATGATCTTCAGCTCCGCGCCCGCCACCTGCGTGACGCAGTACGGATACGTCTGGCTGTTGCTCGTCACCGAACCGGTGCGCTCACAGGGCAGCTTCCCCGAACCGCCAGAGGTCCCCGGGCCCGCGTCCGGCTGGGGCGTGGGGCCGCCGTCACCCGAGCCCGCGTCCGTCCCCGCGTCGGTTCCGGAGTCCGAGCCATCGGGTGTTCCCGCGTCCGAGCCGGCATCCGGCGTGGGTGTGGGGTCGGGGTCGTCCGAGCAGGCGGTGAGGGACAGCGCGAGGAGGGCGGAGACGAGGAGACGGAGCATGGTGTGTCTCGGCAGGGGAATGAGAACGGTCCCAGGCTACCGCGTCCCCACCCACACGACGCCGCCATCCGCCACCGGGTGACCCTGGCTGTGTTCACCGGTGGCCCTTGGGGCGTCCGAGCGCGTGTCGGGCCGGCTTGCGTGGACGCGGTGCTCGCATCGACGAGGCTCCGGCGCGGCCCTCCACGCGACAATCCCTCTCATGACACGTCTGGCAGACGCCTCGTGTCGTTCGCCACGTGCACGGGGGGCGCGACGGCGTCGAGGGCTCGGTGCCGTGGGCGTGACGACCCGCGCTTCGGGCCTGGCCCGACCGCCGCGCCTCCGCGGCATGGGCCGACGGCGGACCTCCCCGCGAAGGGCCGAGTGCCGGGTCATCGGCATGGCCCCGTGGGCTGGGCTTCGACGGGACGCCGTGGTTGACCGCATCGTGAGGAGGCGCCGATGCGCTGAGCGGCCGTTCATTCGTTCAGGACTCCACGCTCGTTCGCTCGTTCTTGTCTTGTTGGCAATGGCCATGGAGGGGCCCAACGGTTCCGATGAGGCTGTCTTTCGACGGTGTCTACATATGCGGGGCCTCATTCAATCCCTTGCGGGCTGGAGGCGCGCACTGCCGGTCACCGTGGCATGTCGCTGTAAGTCCTTGATGAGAGGCTGTCAGGCCGAGGGACAGGCGTGTGGGACGTCTGACGCTGAAGCCTGATAGTCATCGCCCGGCAATGAGCGGAACGCCTCGCATCCGGGGAGGGAACGTTTCTTCCCTCCTTCCGATAATGAGGTGTCGATTCAGACGGAAAAGGGGAGCGCCATGAGTCTGGCACCTACGGGTGGAGCAGGGTCTTCGAGCGCGGCCGCGGCGGCCGAGGCACAGCGCAGGGCGGCAGAGGCGGCGCGCAGAGCGGCGGAAGAAGCCCGTAGGGCGGCAGAGGCGGCGCGGAAGGCGGCGGAGGCGGCGCGCAAGGCGGCGGAAGAGGCTCGCAAGGCCGCGGAGGCGGCGCGCAAGCAGCAGGCCGAGGCGAAGAAGACCGCGGACGCGGCGAAGAAGGCGGCGGAGAAGCCGGGCCAGAAGCCGGAGGACGCGAAGAAGACGCAGGCGGACGCCGCCGCGGCGGAGAAGGCGAAGAAGACGGCGGATGAGAAGGCGGCCGCGGCGGCGAAGAAGCTGCAGGCGGCGGAGGAGCAGGTGGCCTTGTCGGCGAAGAAGGCCGAGGAGGCGATGGGGAAGGCGAACACGGAGGCGGTGAAGGAGAAGAAGCCGCAGCCGTACAGCCAGAAGGACATCGAGAGCGTCAAGCCGAAGAAGAACGAGCTGGTGTCCGCGTTCGATGGAACGGCGAGGAAGTCGGAGCTGGAGAAGCTGCTGGGGACGACGGCGCCGCCGCCGGAGAACGCGGTGAAGCCGCTGGAGGGAGAGAAGCCACCGGAGGCGCTGGACGCGCTGGACGCGAAGGATTTGCGGGACGCGACGAAGCTGAAGGACGGGGAGAAGTACAAGGACCCGTCGTCGGGCGCGACGTATGACGTGAAGAAGAACGCGCTGACGGGCGACACGACGCTGTCGGACGCGAAGAGCGGGAACACCGTCACGGTGAAGAAGGACGGCAGCTACACGTCCACGGTGACCGCGAAGGAGAAGGGGAAGGACGGGGCCACCGGCGAGACGACGTGGACGAAGACGTCGGACGCGCAGGGGAAGGCGACGGGGCTGGAGTCGAAGAAGAGCCAGACGCAGCAGCACCCGGAGACGGGCGAGACGACGACGTCATCGACGACGAAGTACGACGTGTCGAAGTCGCCGCCGAAGATTCAGAGCCGCACGGAAGAAGTTCGGATGGAGAAGCCGCCGGCGTCGCTGGCGAACCGTCCTGGGACGCCGAAGGGCCCCGCGACGCAGACGACGCAGACGGACTACAACGAGTGGGGCATCCCGACCCAGCAGGTGAAGAAGACGGAGATCAAGACTCCGGGCTTCAACGCCGACGCGGTGAACGGCTTCGAGGCGGCGCAGAACAAGGCGCTGAACGACGCGTCGAAGGGTGAGGATCACCACAAGACGAACAACTCGCCGACGTCGCTGAAGCCGGGGGAGTCGAGCCTCACGGTGACGGAGGAGACGAAGTACAACGCCAAGGGTGAGCCGGCGGTCTCCACGCAGAAGACCGAGTCGGTGGCCACGCAGCCCTTGTCCTCCGACAAGAACGGCAACGGCGTGCAGGTGGTGCGCAACCAGCAGGAGGTGACGCGCGGCCCGAAGGACGCGGTGCTGACGGACTCGCTGCCGGCCGTGTCGCAGAAGACGCCGGGCAACGTCACCAGCAAGACGACCGTGACGGGGTATGACCCGGACGGCTCGCGCTTCGACGAGGGCCACGCCAATCGCACGCAGACCGTGTCGCAGTCGTCAGGCACGGTGGACGCGAACGGGCAGTTGCAGATGAAGCACCAGCCGACGGAGGTGAAGAGCCTCCAGGAGGCGGGTGACAACCGCTGGAAGTACGACCACGTCGGCTTCGAGGTCGATGCCAACGGCCAGGTGAAGAAGGACCAGGAGCCGAAGGAGCTGGACAAGGAGCGTCAGCTCCCCTGGTACGAGGACGCGAAGGACTTCGTCACCGAGGGACTCGGGGACCTGGCCGGGATGGCCGGAGACTTCGCCAAGGATGCGCTGGGCTTCGCGAAGGACGTCGTCCTCAAGCCCATCGACATGGCCATCGACCAGATCACCGCCCCCATCGAGGGCGCGGTGGCGGACGAAATCAAGAAGCTCAACAGCCCGGGCGATACCATCACGCTGAGCGGCAACCTCGACGTGAAGGTCGGCCTCAAGGCCGGCATCGACGGCGAGGTCGAGGTCGAGAAGACCGCCGATGGGAAGTACCAGCTGTCCGCGGAGGTGACGGGGGATGTCGGCGTGGGCCTGGTGGGCTCGGCGTCGGTGTCCGCGGGTGGCCGCGTGGAGATGAAGTTCGACACACCGGAGGAGGCGGCGAAGGCGGCGGTCATCCTGGGCAAGGGACCCGCGGCGCTCGCGTCGGGTGGTGAAGACCACAAGTTCATGCTGGACCACCTGTCGGCGATGGAGGTGAACCTCGGCGCCGAGGCGGAGGCGGGCCTGGGCGGCAAGTTCGGTCCCGCGAGCGCGGAGCTGTCGGCGAGCATCGGCGCGACGACGAGCTACCGGGTGGAGTTCGACAAGGGCAAGCCGACGAACCTGGTGCGCTCGATTGAAATCGAGGGCTCCGGCGCGGCGAGCATCGCGGGCGGCCTGAAGGGCAAGGCGGGCATCAACATCGGCGGCGAAGTGACGGGCTCCGTGAGCATGGAGACGTCGATTCCGCTGGATGCGAGCAAGGTGGACGCCAAGGACATGCTGGCGTTCCTCGCGAGCCCGGCGACGGCGGCGTTCGCGGGGCCGGCGGAGACGAGCCTCTCCATCGAGGGCTCCGTGGACGCGGGCCCCGAGGGCCGCTTCTTCACCGCCGAGGTCAGCGGCCTGAGCGGCGAGGAGGTGCAGACCATCACCAAGAACCTGGTCAACGGCAACTTCGACAACGCGTTCGAGGGGGTGAAGGTCGACGCGCAGTTCACCACGGGCTCCTTCAAGGACCGCGAGCTGGGGGTGGGCGCGAAGCTGGGTGTCGTGGACTTCGAGGTCAACGCGCGCCACCGCGACGTCACCGCCGAGGGCGGCAGCGGCAACGGCGGCACCACGGTGAGCCTGGGCGGTCGTCGGCGCAATGGCACCAACGGCTCCGATGGGTCGAACGGCTCCAACGGGAGCAACGGCAGTGACGGCACCAACGGCTCGAACAAGCCGGGCTCGACGACGGGCACGGACTCCAAGCCGGGGACCACGACGACGGGCACGGACACGCGTCCGGGGACGACGACGGACACGCGTCCGGGGACGACGACGGACACGCGTCCGGGCACGACCACGACCCCGGAGCAGGCGGGCCGTCCTCCGCAGAACCGCGTGGAGAACCGCCCCACCGAGTTCCGGGTGAATCCCGCGACGGGCCAGCTCATCCCGGTGCCGCGCACGAACGGTCCGGAGAACACGCGTCCCACGCAGCCCGAGGTGGGCACGGACAACACGGGCCGTCCGCCCGTGCCCGTGGTGCGCAACCCCGAGCTCAACGGGCGCACGACGCAGGTCCGCTACGACAACGGCAAGGTGCACATCGAGGCGGGCCCGGACGCGACGAAGGAGGACATCCAGGCGCACATGGAGACCGCGCGCGTCCTCCAGCGCTACGAGGGCACAATCGGCAAGGTGCGCCAGCTCGTCGACAAGGTGAAGCAGGCCATCACCGGCATGCCGGGGTACGGCACGCAGGGCTTCGAGTCGCGGCTGGAGGTGCAGAAGCTCAACGGCATCCTCAAGAACCTGGAGGCCACGCAGGCGAGCCTCACCGACGCGGCCTCCGGTGTGACGGGCAAGAACACGCCCGCCACCGCGGACCAGCTCAAGGAGCTGGAGCAGCGCATCGCCAGCGTGGAGCGTCAGCTCACCGAGCACGCGGGCCAGGTGGACTCCGTCGACAAGGGCCGAGGCTTCGTCGCCATGCTGGACGACGTGGCGCGCCTGCAGGCGACGACCACGGGGCTCCAGGACGCCCGCGGCCACGTGACGGACACGCACTTCGAGGAGCGGGCGAACGTCAACCAGTCGGCGCCCGTCAACCTGACCAACGGCAAGAAGGTCGACCCGACGAGCGCCGTCGTGGCCCTGCAGGCCATGCCGGGCACGCCTCCTCTAGACGACAAGACCAAGGTCGAGGTGCTCAACGAGGACGGCTCCACGCTGGGCAAGGTCAAGTACAACGCCCAGACCGGCTTCCTGGTGACGTCCGAACCGAAGCCCGCGCCCCGTGTCCGCGTCACGACGAGCGACGGCAAGAGCTTCGAGTGGCGTCCGGGCGACGAGCCGCCTCCGGGCTACCGGCTGGACATCCGTTCCTCGGCGCCCTTCCGCAAGGCGGGGTTCGCGGGCGGCCACACCCGCGAGGCCTGGGACCAGACGGTCGCGACGTACGGCGACCGGATGAACATCACCCAGCAGCGCCAGCTCGGCTTCAGCCTGCCCGGTGACTCGACCCCCATCGACGTGAGCGTCATCAACTACCAGTACGACGGCAAGGACGTCTCCGTGCCGAAGACGCTCTTCGAGGGCGCGGGCACGGACGCGGTCACCCGCTTCGAGACGCACATGCAGCAGTCCGTGTCGGACGCGCTGAAGAACGCCGCGCCCGAGGACCGCTTGATTCCGGTGGACGTGCCCGTCGTGGACGCGAAGGGCAATCCCGCCACGGTCAAGGTCATCGTCGCGCGCGACCCCGACCCCTCGGGGGCGGGCATCGGGAAGATCAACAGCTGGTGGGTGTCCGAGGAAAACCTCAACAACTCCCAGCTCGTGCCTTGAGGTGAGGTGAACTCATGCTAGCTAGGTCTGCCATGCGCACTGTCCGAGCCTCAGGACCGATTCTCGACGTCAGCGAGGACCCGAAGAAGGTCATCAGCGACTTCCTCGGCTACGCGTTCTCGCTGAAGAAGCTCTCGGGGCGTCCGTCGGCGGAGGAGCTCGCCGAGCGGTTCTCCCCGAAGGGGAGTGGGATGACCATTCAGGACACCTTCGTCGCCTACCGCGCCGAGGCGCCGGATGACGTGCCCCCCGAGTTCACCGAGACGGCTCCCGTGGACCTGAAGAAGGAGCTGTGGGTGCTCACGCGCCTCCACTTCGGCAAGCCGTCCACCTCCGCGCTCGTCGAGGGCGAGGAGCTGCGGCACCTGATTCAAGAGGCGCTCAAGCTGCGCGCCACGTCGTAGGCGCGGCTTCGACGCGCCGAGGTGAGGCGGTCCCCTGGGCTTGCGTTTCGGGGGACCGCTTGCGCTTCGGGGGGCTCACTTCCCGGTCGCCGCCACCTCGCTCCACAGGCTGTCGCCCTCGAGCACCGCGCCCAGCGGTGCTCGCCGCTCCGCCACGCGCAGCAGCACGGCGGCGAGCTGGTCCAGGTGAATCGGGCGCAGCCCGCGCAGCGGCTTCAGCTTCGCCAGCGTGCGCAGAATCGCGGGAGGGTGGTGGTACTCACCCTCGAACGCGGGCGGACGCACCACCGTCCAAGGGATTCCACTCTCACGCACCAGCCGCTCCGCCTCGGCCTTCGCCTTCAGATACGCGCCCACCGGCCGCCCCGCGCCCACCGAGCTCAGCAACACGAGGTGGTCCACGCCCACGCGCTTGGCCGCTTCCACCAGGTGCCGCGTCGTCCCGATGTCGCTCGTCTCGTACGTGTCCCCGGACCCGAAGCGCTTGCGCATCGTCCCGATGAGCTGGAGCACCGTCGTGCTCCCCTTCATCGCCTCCGCCAGCTCGTCCCCGCGCGAAAGCTCCACCAGCGCCTTGCGCGGCCAGCTCCTCGCCGGCTCCGTCTGGGCGCTCTTCGGACGCACGTGCGCGATCAACGGCACGTCCCGCTCCAGCGCCTGCTTCACCACGTTGCGCCCCGTGGCCCCCGTGGCGCCAGCGACGAACAGAAGACGGGAGGGCTCGGTCATGGCGCGCGGACTCCGACAGACAAGAGGGGAACAGGCCCGCTCTTTCAGCACACCGGCCCCCTCCTGCCCAGCCCCACGGCGCCCCACCGTGCTCAGCGAGACACCTGCCCCGTGTCCCCCATCTCCCGCGCGCGCGACAGGTCCTCCAGGAAGAACGCCTCCATCTGCCTCGCCGCGTCCAGGTCCTCCAACACCAGCGAGCCCTCCTCCAGGATGTTGAACGACAGCGGGTCGTAGTTGATGGACCCCACCAACACCAACCGGTCATCCACCAGCATCGTCTTCGCGTGCATCATCGACGGCTGGTACTCCCAGACGCGCACCCCCGCCTTCAACAGCGCGTCGTACGTCGCCCGCTGCGCCACCGTGACGAACTTCTGGTCGTTGATGTCCCCCGGCGCCAGCACCCGCACGTCCACGCCCGCGCGCGCCCGCTCCTGGAGCAGCTCCGACAGCGGCCCGTTCGGCGTGAAGTACGACTGCGCAATCCACAGCCGCTTCGTCGCCGCGCGCACCAGCAGCTGCGTCAGCCGCTCCGCCCGCGTCACCTCCGGGTTCGCCGTGCTCCCCACGAACGCCGCCCAGCCCTCACCCGCGCCATCCAGCCCCGGCACCGGCAGGGAGAGCGTGGGGAAGTCCTCCGGCGGCAACAGCTCCCCCGTCGTCTCCTGCCAGTTCTCCGCGAACGCCTGCTGCATCTGCTCCACCACCGGGCCCGTCACGCGCGCGTTCGTGTCGCGGTACTCGCGCTCACTCAGGCCGTTGCCCAGCCACTCGTCCTGGATGGCCAGTCCCCCGGT
>NZ_SRLW01000174.1:0-21141 GCF_006518215.1 Myxococcus sp. AB025B | reverse complement strand
GGAACGGGCGGTGAAGAGGTAGCCCTCGGCGACCTCCAGCCAGGCCTGGGCGGCGCGGCCATCCGGGGCGCGGGCCTGGGCCCAGACGTACGAGCGGCTGGACGTGCGCAGGTCCGCCCCAGGGCCCTTCACGCGAGCGTCGACGAGCTTCATCAGGCCATCGCGGATGGGGCCGAGCTTCAGGGCGCGGCGGAGGATGGGGTGGGTCCACCGCAGGACGCGGGCGCTGTTGGCGGGGAAGGCCATGTACGTCGTGATGTTGGGGATGCCGGTGGTGTGGAACGCGGTGGAGAGGTCACCCCAGGGGATGGGCATGACGGAGCGCTCGCGGTCGCTGAAGCGCACGCGGCGGGCGCCGTGGCCCATGGGGTAGGGCTCGAGCTGGCCGTTGCGGCGGACCTTGCCGCCCTCGGGGATTTGGATGAGGGCGGACTTGGTGGTGCCGGCGCTGGCCTGGGAGACGGCGGCGATGGCGATGTCGAGCTCGGTGGCGCCAGGGACCTGCTCGCCGACGTAGCGGGCCAGACAGTCGGTGGGGACAACGTCGAAGCCGACGCCGGACATGAACGAGACGCCGCGGGCCTTGGCGTCGGCGTCGTGGCGGAAGGAGTCCTCGAAGACGGGAATCTCGCCGGTGATGTCCAGGTAGTGGGTGCCGGCGGCGAGACACGCCAGGCGCATGGGCTCGCTGGTGTGGACGAAGGGGCCGGCGGCGTGGAGCACGAGCGGCAGGCCGTCCATGGCGGCGGCCAGCTGGCGTGGGTCGTCGAGCGACGCGGGGCGGACCTCCAGACCGAGCAGCTCCGCCAAGGGCGCGAGCTTCTCGCGGGAGCGGCCGGACAGCACGGGGCGGTGGCCGCGGCGCACGGCCTCCTCCGCGATGAGGCGGCCGGTGTAGCCGGAGGCGCCATACAACAGCCAGCGAGGCGAGGTGGTCGAGGTCGTCGTCACGGCTGGCGACGCTACCAGGACGCGCCGCGTCGGGAGGCCCGGCGTGTCGGGCTGACCTGCTATCTGTCAACGCCCTCAACACTTCCCTCGCAGAGACCTTCCGAGCAGCAAGGAGGCCCGATGCGGCGACCACCTCGCTGGACCGTCTTGCTGTCCCTTGGGCTTCTCCTCGTGGGATGCACGAGCCCCAATCCCTGGGTTCGCGTCACGCGCCGCGCTGACGGCATCCTGGTCGTCGATGGCCCGGCGGCGGGTCCATTCGACACGCAGGAGGAGCTGGCCCGAAACGCCTGTGAGCTCGTGACGGCGCAACCCGGAGCCGCGACGGGCAGACAGGGCATGGAGTACTGCGTCCTCTGGTACTACGTGAAGGAAGAGGGGAAGTACTTCATCAGCTACCTGTCCGACGTGGGCGGCAACAGGGCCAGCGGAAGGAAGTACTGCGAGGTTCCTCGCGCCCTCGACGCTCCGACGCAGGGCGATGTGCTGCTCCTGGGGCCGGGGCACAACCATCCCCACAATCGCCAGTTCTCCGCCGAGGACCTGGGCTCTGGCCGCCCTCCCGGGTGGTCTCCTCAAGGCCCCTCTCGCTTCCATGACTCCGTCACCGGACGCACCTGGGACCGGGAGCTGTTGGTGTTCTTCAAGGAATGGGACGGGAACTGCACGACCTATCGCTATAACTACGCGACCCGTGTCGTCTCCGCCCTGCGCGATGGAACATGGGTTCCCATCGGCAAGGTGGAGGGAGAATGGGGAGACCTCAAGATGTTCGAGGGCCAGGACTGGCTGCCATGAAGACGCCATCGACGACCGCCATGTACCGGACGCTTCTCGGCGTCACCCTCGCGGGGACGCTCAGCGGTTGCTCCTACTTCGGCTATCACAAGCAGGAGAAGGCTCGATGGGCACCGCCTGAGCAGCGCCGCGAACTCGACTTTCCTGACTCGTTCGCGACGGGCCTTCACCTGACGGGGCCCATGGCGGTGGCCATGGATGCGGCCCTGCGGGACTTTCTCCCCCCAGGAGGCAGGCCCTCGGGGCGCGGCACCGACCCACGCGTGGAGGAGTGCCTGTCTCGTCGAAGCACCTACGAGACGTTCATCCTCCAGGCGAACGAGGACCTGTACTTCGTCCGATTCTCACCAGTCCTCGACCGATGCGGGCTGGACGTCCCCATCCTGGATGGGGGCGCCGTCTACGCCGTCGATGGACAGGGACAGATTCTCGAAGCGCGCTGAGCGCCTCACCACCGCGCCACGGCGACCTCGGAGCGCTGGCTCACGTGCGCGTCCTCCACGCAGACCAGCAGCGCGCGCAAGGCCGCCGGAGACGGCGCGGTGAGCAGCGCCTCACGCAGCCTCGCGTTGCGCAAGAGCGCGCCGATGCGCGCGAGCACGTTGAGGTGCAGGCCCGCGGGGTCCGGCGGCGACACCATCCCCACGAAGACGCGCACGCGCCCGCCGTTGGCCTCGCCGAAGTCCAGGCCCTCCGGATGAATCCCCACGCACGTGACGATGCGCGGCACACCGACCAGCCGGCAGTGCGGCACCGCCACGCCCCCCGCCATCGCCGTCGAGCCGAGTCGCTCGCGCGCCAGCAGGTGCTCCGCCAGCTCCTTCGCGGGCACCCGAGCGCGGGCCGCCATCAGCCCCGCCAGTTCGTGCACCACGCCCACCCGCTCTCGCGCCTCCAACGACAGGCGGACCGCGTCGACCTCCAGGAAATCCGTCCACCGCAACATGCCGCACCTCCTCGGGCAAGCCGCCACCGCCCGAGTCGGCGCAGAGATGCATCCGCGCTCGCGAATCCGCATCCCTCCCCGCGAATTCTTCGAGCCCACTACACACTTCTCTCGCGTTTTTCCGGACCAGGTCCGAGCCACCCCGCTCCTCTCAGGTTCTCAGGGCGCGCCCAAACCAGGACTCGCGACACCCGAACAAGCGCGAGTCACGAGACGCGCTGCCACGCGAGCAACAACAGCCTCGCCTCCGAGGGCACGACTCAGCGCGCCACGGCCACTTCACCGCGAAGCGGGAGCACCGCCTCCTCCGCGCGAACCAGCAGCGCGCGAACCGCCGCCGGAGAGGCCGCCGCCATCAGCGCGTCACGAACACGCGCGTCATGCAGCAACGTGGCGATGCGGGAGAGCACGTTGAGGTGCAGGCCCCCGGTATCCGGCGGCGACACCAGGCCCACGTAGATGCGCACCAGTCCATCCTCGGGCTCACCGAAGGCCAGCCCGCCCCGATGGATGCCCAGACACGTCACGATGCGTCCGGCGCGAGCATGTCGACAGTGCGGCACCGCCACGCCGCCCTCCATCGCCGTCGAGCCGAGCTGCTCCCGCGCCAGCAGGTGCACGGCGAGCTCGCGAGCAGGCACTCCCGCCTCATCCGCCATCATCCCCGCCAGCTCGTGCAGCACGCCCACCCGCTCCCACGCCCGCAGCGACGGACGGATGGCCTCGACCTCCAGGAACTCGGTCCACCTCAACATGACGACCTCCCACGGCCCGAGCAGTCCCGGGCCCACCACCGTGAACCTCAGAGCGCCGGAGCCGCCACCCGCTCGCGACCCGACAGGACGATGCACGCCGCCAGCACGCGAGCCGTGAACCCATCGCGCTCCTCCGCGTCGAACGCCCGCGCGAGCTGCTCCGGGTCATCATCCAGGAACAACGTGGAGCCAATCCGGTCATGCAGATGCTCCAGCAACCCTCGGCAGCACGAGCACCGCCGAGCCCCCTTCAAGGCATGCTCCGCACGCCCACGCGCCTCGGCCAGCCGCTCCGCGCCCAGCAGACGCACCGCCTTGAGCGGCGCCTCCCCGAGCAACAGGCCAGGCTCACGCCGAGCCTCCCCACGAACCATCGACCTCACGAATCGACGCAGCACCATGAAGTCCTCCCAAGGACCGGGCCGCACATCGCCCGGCACGAGGCACCTCCATCGCATCCACCGTGCCGACCACCCCCACCACCAGACGCCCGGAATCCGGCCACTTTTCCCCGAGCGAGCCCGGCCCCACCGTGCAGACCGCAACCTCGAGGGCCACCGAGCCTCGCGACACGCGAGGTCCCCGTCCGAGCGCCGTGTCATCCCGCTCCGACCGCGATGACTGCAAACCGCGCCCGGCGCCCACGAGGGACGTGACGCTCCAGGGCGCTCGCGACGTCGGGGACGCATGCCAGCCGCGGCACGAGGGCGGAATTCCGTGGGAGGAGCTCACCGGAGCGTCGAGCCGCTGTAGCGAAGACGAGGGGCTCCGGAGTCGCGGACTGGAAGCGTGTTCGAGCCGCGCTGGGGGACCGCGGTCAGCGAAGGGCCCGACCATGCAGCCGGGCCTGCTCCTGACAGGCCCCCTGGCACTCGGGGAACAGCAGGAGGAAGCGGGCCTGCTCGCGGCAGCGAGGAATCAGGCCGGGCGGAGAGGGCGCGGAGCACAGCTGCTGGAAGCCGTCCCACGACTCCTGGAACACGAGGGCGCGCTCATCGGGCTCCAGGGACAGCACGGCCCGGCGCTCCGAGCCCAACCAACCCACGACGAGCGCCAGGGAGGCCCCCAGCGCGAGGATGCAGAGCAGGTCCCTCCACCAGGGGCTCGCCAGGGAGGGCGGCGCCGAGGGGGCCTGGGGAGTGGAGTCAGGGACCAGACGGAGCTCGGGACGCATGGGCTCCCCAGGGGCAAACCCCGTGCCGACAGGGCACGAGGCCACCTCCGAGCAGGGCACCCGTCACCGAGGTCCACGGCCCCTTGCATCCGGCAAGCAGGCGCGCGGAAAGCCGTGCATCGCGCAAGGGCAACACGCGCCCCGCCAGGCGTGCGCGTCATGACCGCGGACAATTCCCACCCACCGGGAACGTCACACCACACGCCAGCCAGAAGGTGCGCGCGGAGCAGACCCAACTGGAGCACCCCACGGGAGCCCGACACGCAGCGCGAGGGCCGATGCACTCCGCCGAGGAAGCGAAGCGCCCTTCAGCGCACAGCCTGTTGCAGCATGGGCGCGAGCTCCTGTCGGCATGCGTCGTCGCACTCGGAGAAGCGCGTGAGGAACTCCGCCTGCTTCTGGCAGCGCTTGAGGAGCTTGGGGCCGGCGTCGCCCATGCACAGCAGGCGGAAGTCGTCGCGAGTCTCCTGGAAGAGCGCCTCGCGCTGCGCGGGGGACAAGGCGTTCAGGGCGCGATTCTCTCCGCCCTGGAGGTAGGCCCACACCCCGGCGAGCACCAGCACGACGATGCCCAGCGTCACCGTCTGGCGGACGCGCTTCTGGCTGCGGGTGGGCGCCCTGTCCCGGGTGAAGATGTTCTCCTCTTCCCCCTCGTTCCCGTTCGGACCCATGGCCCCATGTTCCACCGGAATGAGGGGGGCTGGGCCAGGATTCGTTGTCGCCGGTGTGAAGAAGTGGCGGCCCGGGTTGCAGCCTGCACGACGGGAGCGGCCCTGGGGTTGCGCATCGCACGGTGCGGTGCGCGGAAGTCCCCGACACGACTCACGAGCCCCAACGAGACACGGCCGGGCGCGGCCGATGCACTTAGAATTGACGCATGGATGCACGGATGGAGCCGACCCCGGTTTCCGGCGAGCGGCCGATGCGGGTGCTGGTGGTGGACGACGAGCGCAACATCCGCCACACGCTGCGGGTCTGCCTGGAGGGCTTCGGCTGCGAGGTGCGAGAGGCAGCCACGCCGGAGGCGGCGCTGGCGGCGCTCGCCCAGGGGCCCGCGGACCTGGCGTTCGTCGACCTGAAGCTGGGGACCGCGAGTGGCCTGGACCTGCTGCCCCGCCTGCTCGCGGAGTCACCGAACCTGGACGTGGTGCTCATCACCGCGTACGCGACGTTCGACACGGCGGTGGAGGCGGTGCGCCGGGGCGCGCGCGACTACCTGCCCAAGCCCTTCACGCCCGCGCAGATAAGGCACGTGCTGGACCGCTCACGGGAGCACCGGGCGCTGTCCTCGCAGTTGGAGAGCCTCGAGGGACAGCTCGCGCAGGCGGTGCCGGAGGCCACGCTGGACACCGCCTCTCCCGTGATGCACGCGGCGATAGGGCTGGTGTCGCGAGCGGCGACCTCCGACGCGGCGGTGCTGCTGCGAGGAGAGAGCGGCACGGGCAAGGGCGTGCTCGCGCGAGCCCTGCACTCGATGAGCGTGCGCAGGCGCAGGCCCTTCGTCACGGTGAACTGTCCGACGTTGTCGGAGCAACTCCTGGCGAGCGAGCTGTTCGGCCACGTGCGAGGCGCCTTCACGGGAGCGGTGAAGGACCAGCCCGGCCGCGTGGAGCAGGCGGAGGGCGGCACGCTGTTCCTGGATGAAATCGCGGAGATGAGCCCGTCGCTCCAGGCGCAGCTCTTGCGCTTCCTCCAGGAGAAGCAGTTCGAGCGGCTGGGAGAAGGCCGCACGCGCAAGGCGGACGTGCGGGTGGTGGCGGCGACGAACCGGGACCTGGAGAAGGACGTGGCGGAGGGACGGTTCCGCGAGGACCTGTTCTACCGGCTCAACGTCATCGAGGTGAAGCTGCCCTCGCTGCGTGAGCGGCCCGAGGACCTGCTCGCGTTGGCGAGGCGCTTCGTGGCGTTCTTCGCGAGGACAGGACAGCGGCCGGTGACGCCGGAGCTGTCGCCCGCGACGGAGCAGATGCTGCTCGCGTACCCATGGCCGGGCAACGTGCGTGAGCTGAGAAACGCCATCGAGCGGGCGCTCATCGTGTGGCCCGCGGGAGTCCTGGAGCCGCAGGCGTTCCCGGACCGCATCGCCGCGGCGGCGGGCACGGTGGTGGCGCTGGGCGGGCCGCACACGCTGGAGGAGGTGGAGCGCGAGCACACGCTGCGGGTCATGGCCTCCGCGCCCACGCTGGACGAGGCCGCGAAGGTGCTCGGCATCGACGCGTCCACGCTGTGGCGCAAGCGGAAGAAGTACGAATCCGGAGGCAAGGCAGACAGCTGAGCCCACGGGCAGCCCGTGTCTCGCGGAAGATGGACAGGTCGCGCACGGGACGGTGACCAGGGGCACGAGTCCCCGTCACCTGAGGCGCCCGAGCACGAGCCGACGCCAGGTCGAGCATCCCGCCAGACGGGACACCGGACGCGCGAACCACGCCCGGCCGCGCTCCTCCCATGGCGACGCTCGAGCATGAGCCAACGCCACACCGGGCGCGACCGTGCGCCTCCGGCCTTCCGTGAGACGGGACACCGGGCGCGCGCACCCCACGCGCCCGGCGTTGCGCGTCAGCCCGGGATGCCCGCGGACCAGCGCTGCGTCAGGTACAGCTCCGCGAGCTGCGCGGCGTTGAGCTCGCGCTCCTCGCCCACGTGGGTGCGCTCGGTGGTGAGCCCCACCTCGCCACCGCCCACGCCCGCGTGCACGCCGACGCCGATGTCTCCGTTCACCGTGGTCTTGTCCTGCACGGTGGCCTTGATGTCGACCTTGTCGCGAAGCTGCGTCACCGCCTGGCCCACGTCGCCGTTCGCGATGCTGCTGAACGCGCCGCTGCGGGCGATGTCCTGGAGGTTGCCGCTGATCTCCGCCTTCACCTCGCGACCCGCGCTCCCGCCCAGACCGAGCGCCTGCGCCGACCCCTGGCGCGAGTCGGTGAGCGTCAGCTTCGCCTCGTGCGTCTGGAGGGCCGTCTGGCCCACCTCGCGCGCGGTGCCCTTCGGGTCCTTGAGGAAGTCGGCCGGGTTGAAGTTCTCGGGCAGGTCGATGCTCTGCTCCAGCTCCACCTTCAGCGAGCCCTGGACTCCCGCGGAGGCATTCGTCGGCAGTGACGCGCTGGTGCCACCCTCGCCCTGGCTCGGAATCCCCAGGCCCGCGCTCGCGCCCGCGTTGCCCGAAATCTCCAGCGACTGCGTGAGCTTCAGCGACTTCGGCTGGCCGTTCTCCATCTCGATGCGCGCCGTGGTGCCCTGATTGGCGCTCACGCCCGCGCTCGCGCCCGCGCTGAGCACCTCCGGCAGGCCCTTCATGCCCAGCTCACCCGAGACGCTCGCCTCCGCGCCCAGCTGGAACTCCACCGCGCTCACCTTGTCGCCCAGGCCCGCGAGGTCCGACAGCGGATCTCCCAGCACCTGGTTCACGCCCTGGCCGAGCAGCGGGTTGCTCGCCGAGGCCCCCGCCGTGGCGGCCGAGGCCGCGATGATCTTCGTCGCGCGCTTGGCCTCCTCCGCGGTGTCGAACTGGAACTCCACCTTGGCGCCGGCCGTGGCGAAGGCACTGGCGCTCGCGTCCGCGGCGCCCTTCGCGCCCAGCTTCGCGATGACGCCCGCGCCCACCTCTCCGCTCACGGAGACGGTGTAGCCACCGCCCTCCTCGGCGCTGCGGCTGACGGCCAGGTCGCCCTTGGCGGTGACGCCGACACCGGAGACATCCGCCTCACCGTTGAGCCCCACGGAGACGCTCTCGCCCGGCTTGAGCTGGTCGACCTGATGGTTGAGGCTCAGCGCCTGCTTGATTTCGCCCGCGGTCTCCACCGGGTCCCGGACCACGTCCGCCGCGCCCTGGAGGACGCCACCGGCGATGTCCTGGGTGAGGCCCTGCAGCGGGTTGGGCGCTGGCGCGTCCTGGATGGCCTGCCCCAGCTTGTCGAGCCCGCCCGCCGCGATGTCCGTCGCCGTGTCGAGCACGGGGCCCGCCTTCTGCACGGTGTCACGCAGGGCGCTGCCCGCCGTGGACTTCACGCCCTCGAAGACGTCGCCCGCGGTCTCGCGCACCTGCTGCTTCAGGTCGCGAGCGCCCTCGACCAGCCCCTCGCCCCGCTCGAAGACGTCCTGCGTGCGGTTCTTGGCGACCGATTCGATCTGCTCCTTCGCCTGCTTCGCCTTCGCCGCCGCCTCCGCGGCCTTCTTCGCCGCCGCCTCCGCGGCCTTCTTCGCCGCCGCCTCCGCCGCGCGCTTCGCCGCTTCCGCTGCTCGCCGGGCGGCCTCCGCCGCGCCACCGATGATGCTGCCGATTCCCATGGGGGGGTCCTGGTTGTGGTCCGGCATCCGCACACGCCTCACGCAGCGGCGCGGACCCTGCCGGGTTCACTGGGTTGGGGTGGGGGAAATGCGTCCTGCTCCCCCATTCTCCCGGGCGGGCGGCGGAAGTTTCGTCAGTTTTCAAGAATTCGGGCATCCCGCGTGATTTCCAGTCCTGCCCGGACTCAGAGTGCGGCCGCCAGACCATCGCCCCCGAGTGGAGCGCTCCCCTGCCCTCCTCCGCGCGAAGGCTGGGACAAGGGAGCGTGCACGGCGTGGCGAGTGATTGCCGGGGTCCGGAGCGGTGCGGACCGTTGAGGAGCGACCCCACTGAAAGGACTGCACCCGTGGACGTCATCGACCTGTTGATTCAGCAGCACCGCGAAGTCGACGCGCTGTTCCTCGCGTTCCGCAACGCCTCGGACGACACGAGCCGCAAGGAGCTCTGCATCCAGCTCGCGGAGGCGCTGATGCTGCACAGCACCATCGAGGAGCGCTGGGTCTATCCGAAGGCCACGCGCGTGGTGGGCGACGAGAAGATCCAGCACGCGGAGGAGGAGCACCAGGAGATGACGAAGCTCCTGGGCGACATCGTGCGGCTGCGCGACGACATGAACGCGGTGAAGATGAAGGTGGACGCGCTGGAGAAGGTCGTCAAACGGCACGTCGCGGACGAGGAGAAGAACATCCTTCCGCAGGTGGCGAAGAACGTCACCGAGAAGGAGCTCGGCATGTCGTGCAAGGACCTGGTCCGAGAGGCCTCGAGGATTCGTCGCGAGGAGATGAAGGACTGGGGCGGCGCCACGGTGTAGCGGCGGACGCGCATTCCCCCACGGGGCCGTCGGCGCCCCTCTCCGCTCTCGAGGCAGGCCAGACACACCCGTGTCGTTCCCTCCTGCCTCGGGAGCTGGACCGCGCGTCACCTCACGAGGCCTGCCCCGGCAGGGTGAACCAGAACGTACTTCCCCGCCCAGGCGCGCTGATGACGCCCACCTCCCCGCCATGGGCCTGGACGATCTCCTTCACGATGGACAGCCCGAGCCCCGCGCCGCCCGCGGGAGCCCCAGGCGCGCGATAGAACTTCTCGAAGATGCGCGCCTGTTGCTCCAGGGCGATGCCCTCCCCCGTGTCGCGAACCTCGAAGCGGACGCGCGTGCCATCACGAGCCACCCGCACCTCCACCTCGCCCCCCGCGGGAGTGTGCTTCACGCCATTGCCCACCAGGTTGCCGAGCACGAGCCCCATCCGCTCCGGGTCCACGTCCACGGTCTCCACCTCCAGCCCCACGAGCCGGGACAGCCGCACCCCACGCTCCTCCGCCGCCGAGCGCTGCGAGTCGAGCGCCGCCTGCACCAACTCCTCGGCGGACACGCGGCGGACTTCGAGCCGGAGCTGTCCCGCCTGGATGCGAGACAAATCGAGCAGGTCATCGACGATGCCCTGCAACCGCTCACAATCCTCGCGCGCCGCGAAGAGCAGGTCCGCCTGTTTCTCCGTCACGGGCCCCACCATGCCCTCGGCCACCAGGTGCACGGCCATGCGCAGGGATGTGAGGGGCGTGCGGAACTCATGGGCCACGGTGGCCACCAGGTCGTTCTTCAGCTCATCGAACCGGCGCAGCCGCGTCACGTCCTGGAGAATCACCGTGGCGCCCACCACCTCGCCCGTCTCACCGTACACGGGGCTGGCGCGAGGCAGGAGCCACCGGTCGCCCTCGGTGAGCGGCACACGCACCGCCTCTTCGTAGCCCCGAGGCTGATAGGCGCCCTTGCCTCCGAGCACGTGTCCCCGCACGCGCTCCAGCACGTCGCGAGCCTCCGGCACCACGCGCCCGAGCACATCCCCACCCCCCTCGAGTCCCAGCTTGAGCACGTCCTCGGCCGAGCGGTTGACGTTGAGCAGCCCGCCATCCGCGCCGAATACGACGACCGGGTCAGGGAGGCTGTCGATGGCGGCCTGGGACGCGGCCTGGGCCTGGAGCAGCTCTCCCAGGCTGCTCTGGCGGTACTGCTGGAGCGCGGCGGCCATGGAGTTGAAGTCCTCGCCCAGCCGAGCGATTTCATCCGAGCCCTCCACCGTGGCGCGCACGGCGTAGTCCCCGCGCCCCAGCCGCTGCACGGCCTGGGACAGCACGGATACGGGCCGCAGCGCGCGATGCGTGAGGGACGTGGAGGCGAACAAGCCCAGCGCGAACGCGATGAGCACCGCGAGCACCATCAGCGTGTTCACCCGGTCGCTCTGCCGACGCAGCGCCTCGCTCTTGTGCACCATCGCGTCCTGATTGAGCGCCAGGACAGCGGCGGCCGCGTCCTTCACCTCGCGGAACGCGGGCTCGATGTTCCGGAAGTACTCCGCCTTCAGCTCCTCGGGAGACGACAACGAGAGGAACACGTCATAAGCGGTGACATAGCGCTCCCAGCCCGCGCGCAGCCGGCGGGTGGACTCGGCTTCACCGGGCTCGGTGACGTTGCCCTCCTGCAGGCGCAGCTCGGCCTCCAGGACCTGGCGCTGAGAGGCCTGCTGAACCTGTCCCCGCTCGCGCTCACCGGAGACGATGAAGAGGGCGGCGCTGTCCATGCGCTCCAGTTGCTCGGTCATCCGCTGGGCGGCCAGGACGCTGCGGTAGTTGTCCTGGAGGATGCGCTGACCGGAGCGCCCCAAGCGGGCCAGGGTGATGACGGCGACCAGGCCCACCAGCGCGAGCGCGAGCGCGAGGGGCGCCTGCGCCAGCAGCAATCGCATCCGCAGGGTCATGGACGTTTCTCCTCGGAGGAGGGCTCGAAGGCGACGACATGGACGTCGAAGCCCTCGCCTTCACGGAGCAGCCGCACATCCGCGGCGCGGCCCAGCGCGCGCTTCCACCAGGGCTGGTGCGAGCGGCCCACCATGATGTGGCCGACGCCATGGGAGCGGGCGAAGTCGAGGATGGCCTCGACGGGGTCCTTCGAGCGAAGACGAACCACCTCGGCGCCCAGCTCGCGAGCCTTCTCGATGTTGGCCAGCAGGTGGCGTTGCGCCTCGGCGTCGATGAGGTGGGGCGCCTCGCGAGGCGTCTCGACATAGACGACGAACCAGTCCGTGTTCAGCCGGCCGGCCATGCGAGAGCCACGGCGCAGCAGGGTGGCGGCGCGAGGAGGATGGCTGGACATGGCCACCAGCACCCGGCCCCAGGACGCGCCCTTGCGGGGTTCGTCATCGCCGGAGCGGGAGGACAGTCCGGAGGTGGCGCGGTCCAGGCTCTCTGCGACCTCGCGGAGGGCGAGCTCGCGAAGGGTGGACAGGTTCTCGCCGGTGAAGAAGCGCTCCAGGGCATGGGGCACCTTGTCCTCGGCGTAGATCTTCCCGGCCTTGAGTCGTTCGTGGAGGTCTTCCACGGCGAGGTCCAGGTTCACGACCTGGTCGGCGCCCTTGAGGAAGCTGTCGGGCAGCGTCTCGCGGACGACGACGCCGGTGGTGCGTTCCACCAGGTCATTGAGGCTCTCGAGGTGTTGCACGTTGAAGGCGCCGATGACGTTGATGCCCGCGTCGAGGAGCGCCTGGACATCCTGGTAGCGTTTGCGATGTCGGCACAGGGGGAGGTTGGTGTGAGCCAGCTCGTCGACGACGGCGACCTGGGGCTTGCGAGCGAGGACCGCCTCCAGGTCCATCTCCTCGACGAGGACGTCGCGATAGGAGTACGTCTTGCGAGGCACGGCCTCGAGTCCAGCGACCAGGGCCTCGGTCTCCTTGCGTCCGTGGGTCTCCACGAAGCCGAGCACCACGTCCACGCCGCGCCGCTTCAGCGCATGGGCCTCTTCGAGCATGCGGTACGTCTTGCCGACGCCGGCCGCGAAGCCGATGTAGAGCTTGAGCCGACCGCGCCGTCCGCGCTCGACCAACTCCAGGAAGTCCTCCGCGCGAGAGCGACGAGTGGTCATTCGGTGACCTCGGAGCGCGGCAAGAAAATCACAGACCTGGACAGGTCAGGGTTCATCAGCTCCAGCCCATGAAGGTCGAAGGACCTCGACTCGCCAACGCGACACGACGGCGTTCGCCGCCATGACAACGAACGTCCACGACTCTCGACAACGACGCAACGCCCCTCGACGCCTCCTGCGCGATGTTCTTGAACGTCCTCGACTCTCGACGACGCAACGCCCCTCGACGGTTCCAGCGCGATGTTCTTGAACGTCCTCGACTCTCGACGACGACGCAACGCCCCTCGACGGTTCCAGCGCGATGTTCTTGAACGTCCTCGACTCTCGACGACGACGCAATGCTCGTCGAGAACCGCCGCGCCATGATGTCGAACATCCTCGAATCTCGAAGACGAGCGCACCGCCCGTCGATAGCTGCCGCACCATGATGTCCAGCGCCCTCGACTCTCGACAACGGCCGCAACGCCGTCGAGAGCCCTCGCCTCATGACATTGGAATGTCCTTAACTCTCGATGACGGGCGCAACGCCCGCCGAGAGCCGCCACACCATGATGTCGGACGTCCTCGACTCTCGACGGCGATACGAGAACGCCTGTGCCGAGCGCCCCAGGCGCGAGCCTGAAGCGTCCTCGCCGCCCACCAGGGGGCACAGACACCACGCGGGCGCGAATGAGACGGCCAAGCCCTGAAGGGCCGTCCCTATCCGGCTGGCATCCCAAGACGAAGCCCTCCGGCCGCGGCCGAGAAGCCGCGCGAGGACGAGGCCCGTGCCATCGGCCGGCCACGAGCCTCGGCTTCACGGCTGACCACCCAACCCTCACGGGCTGCCCGCGCCCCGGGTAGGCGTGGCGGATGGAGCCACCGCGCCACCCATCGGGACCCCGGGCTCGACGGCCGGACGACCGAACTGTCGGTCCAGCGCGAGGTTCAGCAACAGCACATTCACCCGAGGCTCGCCAAGCACGCCGAAGGTGCGCCCCTCCACATGCGAACCCACCACGGCCAGCACGCGCTCCGGAGCCACGCCGCGAGCCTTCGCGACACGAGGCACCTGCCACCGCACCGCCTCCGGCGACAGGTGCGGGTCCAGCCCGGACGCGGACGTGGTGACCAACTCCGCGGGCACAGCGCCCTGCGCATCCGGATTCTCACGACGCAGCCGCCAGGCCTCGGCCAAGACACGCTCCCGGAGCTTCTGCGAAGTGGGCCCCAGGTTGCTCCCCGAGGACGCGGCCGCGTCGTAGCCACTCCCGGCGGCCGAGGGGCGCGGCTGGAAGTAGTCCGCGCGAGTGAACCCCTGACCGATGAGGGAGCTCCCCACGACACGGCCCTGCTCGTCCTTCACGAGGGAGCCCTGAGCCTCGGAGGGGAAGAGCAACGAGGCCACGCCGGTGACAGCGAGGGGATACAGCAAGCCCGTGAGCACCAGGGTGACGACACCAACACGAAGCGCGGTAACGAGAGTGGAGACCATGATGACCAGTCCTCAAGCGAGTCCGACGGCCGTGAGCAGCACGTCGAGGGCCTTGATACCGACGAAGGGAACGATGACGCCGCCAAGCCCGTAGATGAGCAGGCTGCGCCGCAGGAGCGCCGCCGCGCCGAGCGGCCGGTAGCGCACGCCGCGCAGCGCCAGGGGAATGAGCGCGATGATGATGAGCGCGTTGAAGATGACGGCGGCGAGGATGGCGCTGAAGGGCGACGTCAGCCCCATGACGTTGAGCGGAGCAATCTGGGGGAACACCCCCATGAACAGCGCTGGCAGGATGGCGAAGTACTTCGCCACGTCATTGGCGATGGAGAACGTGGTCAGCGTGCCCCGAGTCATCAGGAGCTGCTTTCCCACCTCCACGACCTCCAGCAGCTTGGTCGGATTGGAGTCGAGGTCGACCATGTTCCCCGCCTCCTTCGCCGCCTGGGTGCCGGTGTTCATCGCCACGCCGACATCGGCCTGAGCGAGCGCGGGAGCGTCGTTGGTGCCATCGCCCGTCATCGCCACCAGCTTGCCCTTGGCCTGCTCGGTACGGATGAGCGCGAGCTTGGCCTCGGGAGTCGCCTCCGCGAGGAAGTCATCCACGCCGGCCTCACGAGCAATCGCCGCGGCGGTGCGAGGGTTGTCGCCCGTGATCATCACCGTGCGGATGCCCATGGCGCGGAAGCGGTCGAAGCGCTCGCGGATGCCGCCCTTCACCACGTCCTTCAAGTGGATGATGCCGAGCAGTCGCGAGCCCTCCGCGACAGCCAGCGGCGTCCCGCCCGCGTCTCCGATACGCCCCGAGGCCAGCGCCAGCTCGGAAGGCACCGGGCCGCCCTGCCCCTGCACATGCTTGACGATGGCATCCACCGCGCCCTTGCGGATGCTGCGCGCGTGAGGTTCCACCAGGTCACACCCGCTCATCCGCGTCTGCGCGGTGAAGGGAACGAACGTCGCCTGGTGCGCCGAAAGCTCGCGAGGACGCAGCTTGTAGGTGTCCTTGACCAGCGTGACGATGGAGCGTCCCTCGGGCGTCTCATCGGCCAGGCTCGCGAGCTGAGCGGCCTCGGCCAGCTCCTCCAGGCGCACGCCGGGCATGGGCAGCAGCTCCGTGGCCATGCGGTTGCCGAGTGTAATCGTGCCCGTCTTGTCGAGCAGCAGCGTGTCCACGTCACCCGCCGCCTCGACGGCTCGGCCGCTCATGGCGAGGACGTTCTTGCGCAACAGGCGGTCCATCCCGGCGATGCCGATGGCGCTCAGCAGTCCGCCAATCGTGGTGGGGATGAGGCACACGAGGAGCGCCACCACGGCGGTGCCCGACAGCGGCACACCCGAGTAGAGCGCGAGCGGCACCAGCGACACGCACGCCAGCAGGAACACCACCGTGAGCCCGACGAGGAGGATGTGCAGCGCGACTTCATTGGGCGTCTTCTGCCGGGCCGCGCCCTCGACCAGACCAATCATGCGGTCGAGGAAGGACTCGCCCGGGTTGACGGCGATGCGCACGACGATGCGGTCCGACAGCACCTTGGTGCCGCCGGTCACCGCGGAGCGGTCACCGCCGGACTCACGGATGACGGGCGCGGACTCGCCGGTGATGGCGGACTCATCCACGCTGGCGATGCCCTCCACCACCTCGCCGTCGCCCGGGATGAGGTCTCCAGCCTCGCAGACGACCAGGTCGCCCTTGCGCAAGTCAGGCGCGGGCACCCGCTCCTCGCGCCCCTCGGAGAGACGGCGCGCGGTGGTGTCCTTGCGCATCTTGCGCAGGGCCCCCGCCTGGGCCTTGCCGCGCCCCTCGGCGACCGCTTCGGCGAAGTTGGCGAAGAGGACGGTGAACCACAGCCACAGGGCCACGGACACGGTGAACCAGAGGGGCGCGCCGTCGGTGCGCGGCGACACGAGGTCCTTCACCACCAGCACGGTGGTGAGCAGGCTGCCGGCCCACACCACGAACATGACGGGGTTGCGAGCCACATCCCGGGGGTGGAGCTTCTTGAGGCTGTCGAGCAGCGCGGGCTTGAGCAGTGACGCGTCGAAGAGTGACGCGGGCTTCGAGGACGAGGGACTCATGGCTCAGTAGACCTTTCCGGCCCCGGCGAGGAAGTGCTCGACGATGGGGCCCAGGGAGAGGGCGGGGAAGAAGGTGAGCGCGCCGACGATGACGACGATGCTCACCAGGAGGCCGGTGAAGAGGACGCCATTCGTCGGGAAGGTGCCGGGCCCCGCGGGCACCACCTTCTTGCCCACCATGGAGCCGGCGATGGCGAGCGCGGGGACAATCATCAGGAAGCGCCCGCCGAGCATGGCCAGCCCCAGTGAGATGTTCCAGAACGGGGTGTTCGCGTTGAGTCCCGCGAACGCGCTGCCGTTGTTGGCCGTGCCGCTGGTGAACGCGTAGAGGATTTCCGACAGGCCATGAGGGCCCGCGTTGTTGAGCGAGGACACCCCCTGGGGGAGCACGGCCGCCACGGCGGACAACCCGAGGATGAACAGCGGGAAGATGAGCACGTAGAGCATCGCGAGCTTCATCTCCCGGGCCTCGATCTTCTTGCCCAGGTACTCGGGGGTGCGGCCCACCATCAGTCCGGCGATGAAGACGGAGAGCACGACCATGATGAGGATGCCGTAGAGGCCCGCGCCCACGCCGCCGAAGATGACCTCGCCCAGCTGCATGTTGACGAGCGGCACGAGTCCCCCCAGCGGATTGAAGCTGTCATGCATGGCATTGACGGCGCCGCACGAGGCATCGGTGGTGACGACGGCGAAGAGCGTGGACGCGGCGGTGCCGAAGCGCGCCTCCTTGCCCTCCATATTGCCAACGTGGGCCACCTGCGCGGCGGACACGGCGGCGTTGGGCTGGGCCTCGGCGGAGTAGGCGGCGAGCACTCCCACGAAGAACAGGAACGACATGGCGGCGAAGAGGGCCCAGCCCTGCTTCGTGTCGCCGGTCATCTTCCCGTAGGTGTACGTGAGCGCCGACGGGATGGAGAAGATGAGAAGCATCTGCACCAGGTTGGTGAGCGGCGTCGGGTTCTCGAACGGGTGGGCGCTGTTGGCGTTGAAGAAGCCACCGCCGTTGGTGCCGAGCATCTTGATGGCCTCCTGCGAGGCCACCGGTCCCATCGCGAGCGTCTGCGTCCCGCCCTCGAGCGTCGTCAGCGAGTGATAGGGAGCGAGGTTCTGCAGCACCCCCTGCGAGACGAAGAACAGGGCGACGACGAAGCACAGGGGCAGCAGCACGTAGAGCGTGCCGCGCACCAGGTCGACCCAGAAGTTGCCGAGCGTCTTCGAGCCCTCGGGCCCCGGACGTCGGGTGAAGCCGCGAGCGAGCGCCAGCGCCACTCCGAGCCCTGCGGCGGCGGAGACGAAGTTCTGCCACGCCAGGCCCGCCATCTGCGTGAGGTAGCTCAGGGTGGACTCACCGGCGTAGGACTGCCAGTTGGTATTGGTGACGAAGCTGGCGGCCGTGTTGAAGGCGAGCTCGGGCCCCACGGCGCCGAGCTTCTGGGGATTGAAGGGCAGCAGGTGTTGCGCCCGCTGGAGGGTGTAGAGGATGAGCAGGCTCACCAGGCTGAAGGCCAGCAGGGCCCCGCAGTACTCCACCCAGGTCTGCTCACGTCGCTCGCTCGCGCCACTCAGGCGCAACAACCCCCGCTCCACGGGGCCGAGCAGCCGGGGCAACGGACGCGCCTCGGACTCGAAGACACGGAAGAGGTAGACACCCAGCGGCTTCGTCAGCGCGAGCAGGAGGGCGAAGAACAACAGGACTTGCAGCCAGCCGATGAGAGTCATTGGAGAGGGCCCTCAGAAGCGCTCGGGACGGAGCAGGGCATGGACGAGGTAGACGGTGAGCAGGACGGCGAGCACGGCGCCGGCGGCGTATTCGAAGGTCATGAGGGGGGACTCCGGGTGAGGCGTGGAGTGGAGCTGCGCCTGAGCGAAGTGCACGGCGCGAAGGAGCATCCGGCGGGGTGCACGAAAGCGAGCAGGGTGCGCTCAGAGCCGTTCACAGCCATGGGTGTAGCCAGGCGCGAGGGTGAAGAATCCGACGGCGACGAGGACGAGGACGAAATCCATGGAAGGTCTCCGGGGGCACATCAGAAGAAGGCGGTGGCGCCGAGCACGACGAGCGCCTCGGTGTCCTTCGGCACGGGCGAGCCGTCATCGGCCGTGGCGCGGCCCGCGAACACCGCCTCCGTCGAGCGGTCATGCCGCGCCTCCAGCTTGAGGGTGAGCTGCTCCGCGGGCTTCACCTCGAGCGTGACGGTGCCGCTCGACAAGGTCTGCGCGACGCCGGTCATCAAGCCATCGGCATCCCGGTAGGCCTCGACACGCGCGGCGAGCGCCACGGGCTCCGCGAGCAGCACCCGGGCATTGAGCCCCGCCGCGTACCAGTTCGCGCGAGTTCCCGAGGGAAGACGCTGTGTCCCCACATCCGCGGTCGCGGCGAGCCACAGCGAGGGCAGGACA
Source organism: Myxococcus sp. AB025B (assembly GCF_006518215.1). Lineage (NCBI taxonomy): Bacteria > Pseudomonadati > Myxococcota > Myxococcia > Myxococcales > Myxococcaceae > Myxococcus > Myxococcus sp. AB025B. The sequence goes on along the minus strand of NZ_SRLW01000174.1, from coordinate 2,369 downwards.
CGAAACGTCGCCACCGCGTCCGCGAAGAGGCGCAGCCCCTCTTCGCCCGTGTCGCCCTCCTCGCCGATGAAGGTGTTGAGGGCAGCGGAGAGGCGCTCGCCCGCGTAGGCCACTTGAGTGCCCACGGCGAGCCCGCGGTTGTTGTCACCCACGGTCTGCCAGCCATTGAGGACTTGAAGCTGCGCGCTCCACGCCGGGTCGAAGGCCCAGGTCCCCTTGATGCCCGTCTGGTAATAGGGCGAGTACTCGCCCATCCACGAGCGGGTGTACGTCCAGTTGAGCTGGGATTGGAACGACTCGAGCCCGATGTGGCTGGGATACAGCCCCGCCTCCAGGGTCAGCGGCCCCGTGGCGAAGGACACGGACGCCTGTTGGACGTAGCGCCACGCAGCAGGTCCAGAGGCGACACCCTCGGGCTCCGCCGAGTGCACCACCTCCGCCCCCGTTCCGAAGCCCAGGAGCACCTTGAAGCCCACGGGAGCGGGCTCGGCGCTCAGCCCCAGGGAGGCCAGGTTGATGGACGCCTCGCCATCGCGCTTGGCGGACGTGCCGGTGGCAGGGAGGAAGCTCGCCTTGTTCGCGGGGCGGTTGAAGTTGTGGGCGACGTAGACATCGACGCCGCCCTCGGGCTGGACCCGGGAGAGGAAGCGGGTCGCCGCCGAGTCGTTGGCCGTGGGGTCGGCAGCAGGCAGGGAGGCATCGGCCTGCCGGAGGAGCAGGGAGAGAAGCAGCTGAGTGGAGTCGATGGACAGCATGGGTGCCCATCCAATGAGCACCGCGCGTACCACCCACCCTCTGACGAATCCGTAGGACTATCGCGGGGTTGGGCAGCGCTGGCCGCCGCGCGCATTGCAGCCTGCACGATGACCCCGCAGTCGCCGTGCAGCTTGAAGCCCGCACCGAACACTTAAGCCACGGCTTGACAGTTGGGGCACTCAGCCCATACTTAAGCCCATGCTAAACCATGGCGCCGTAGACCGGGTGTTCCAAGCGCTGGGTGACTCCACGCGGAGAGCCATTGTCGAGCGCCTGAGTCAGGGTTCGTTGTCGGTCAGCGACCTGGCGAAGCCGCTCGACATCACCCTCGCGGCGGTCGTTCAGCACCTCCAGGTGCTCGAGGAGAGCGGCCTGGTGCGCACGGAGAAGGTCGGGCGTGTGCGCTCCTGTCACCTCCAGCCAGAGGGGCTGCGCGTGGCCGAGGACTGGATTTCCGCGCGGCGCGGCCTGTGGGAGCGCCGCTTCGACCGCTTGGGCGAGTTGCTGGATGGCCCCGAGTCCCCCACGCCTTCCCGCCGAAAGAAGGGCAGCTCATGAAGACACGTCCCGCCGTTCACGGCACATTCAGCATCGAGCGCACGTACAAAGCCTCTCCTGCCCGGGTCTTCGCGGCCTGGGCCGACGTGGAGATGAAGGCCCAGTGGTTCATCGGTCCGCCTGAGCGGTGGCGCCTCGTGAAGCGTGAGCTCGACTTCCGAGTGGGCGGAACGGAACTGCTCCACGGACAGTTCGAGGGGCGCCACGCGAGTGTCTTCACCGCGCGCTACCACTCCATCATCCCTGACGAGCGACTGGTCTACGCCTACGACATGCACGTGGGCGACAAGCACCTGTCCGTGTCACTGGCCACGGTGGAGCTGCACGCGACGAAGACAGGTGGGACGAGGATGGTGTTCACCGAGCAAGCCACCTTCCTCGACGGTGAGGATGGGATGCGCTCACGTGAGGGAGGCACGGCGGAACACTTCGACAGGCTGGGGCGGGTGCTCGAGGAGTCCCGAGACATCGTGTCCTCTCGGCGCTTCGATACTTCCCGAGACCGGCTGTACCAGGCATTCAGCGACCCGGAGCAACTGTCGCGGTGGTGGGGGCCGAAGGGCTCGACGAACACCTTCGAGGTGTTTGAGCTCCGCCCAGGAGGTCAGTGGCGCTTCGTGATGCAGGGTCCCGATGGAGCCCGATACACCATGCACAAGGAGTTCACGCAGGTGGTCCCCGGGGAGCGGATCGTCTTCCGACACCTCCAGGAGTCACACCACTTCGAGATGCGCCTCGATTTCGCGGACGAGGGGCCCAAGACGCGCCTCACCTGGCGAATGCGCTTCGAGTCGAAGGAGGAGGTCGAGAAGGTCCGCGGCTTCGTCGAGGAAGCCAATGAGCAGAACTTCGATCGCCTCGCCGAGCTCCTCGCCACGCGGTGAAGCGCGTCGAGGGCAGTGAGGAAAAAAGAAAAGCCCCCGTCGCACGAGGCGACGAGGGCTTCTCAAAAAGAATCCGGCAGCGACCTACTCTCCCACGCGGTTTCCCGCGGAGTACCATCGGCTCTGGAGGGCTTAACTTCCGTGTTCGGGATGGGAACGGGTGTGACCCCT
>NZ_SRLW01000173.1:0-21143 GCF_006518215.1 Myxococcus sp. AB025B | reverse complement strand
CCCTTTCCCTCGTGGGCGGCCTGCGCCTGCGTCACGGAGGGACGGCGGAGCGTGCCACCGCGTCGTCGGCTCCATACCCTGGGAGGAGAAGCGGGCGGGCGCCTTCGGAGCAGGACGTCCAGGCGTCCGAGCGCGGGGTTCCCCGGTGAGGGGCCGGACCGGGGAGTTAGATGGGGGCTGACCGTTGGAGCCGCGCTGATTAAGCGATGGGGTCTGACGGAGGGAGGGAAGGGAGGAATGGCCTTGGAAGGCACCGAGCAACTCACCCCCCATGCTCCTGCCCGGGTGGAGCCACGGACGACGAGCATCCTCCTGGTGGATGACCACGCATCGAACCTGCTGGCGCTGGAAGCCATCCTGGAGCCCATGGGCCAGAAGCTGGTGAAGGCGGCCTCGGGGCCGGAGGCGCTGCGGTGGCTCTTGCGCGAGGACTTCGCGCTCATCCTCCTGGACGTGCAGATGCCGGGGATGGACGGCTTCGAGACGGCGCGCATCATCCGGCAGCGTGAGCGCTCGCGGTACACGCCCATCATCTTCCTCACCGCGCACGGGCGCGATGAGGCGAACCTGGTGAGCGGCTATGCGTCCGGCGCGGCCGACTACGTGGTGAAGCCGTTCCACCCGGAGGTGCTGCGCTGGAAGGCGGAGGCGTTCGTCGCGTTGTATGTCCAGCAGCGGGCCCTGCAGCGACAGGAGGCGGCGCTGTGGGAGCGCGAGCGGCGGATGCTCGAGCGACAGGGCGAGCTGCGCTTCCGCCGGCTGGTGGACTCGATGCCGCAGTTCGTCTGGGCGCTGCTCGCGGACGGCACCATCAGCTACGCGAACCGGGGCTGGCTGGACTACGCGGGGCTGACGGCGGAGCAGGGACGCCAGCGCGAGGAGAACCTGCGCTGCTTCCATCCCGATGACCTGGGGAAGGTCCAGGCGACGTGGGAGGTGCTGCGCCGCTCGGGGATGCCGGAGGAGCAGGAGTACCGGCTTCGGCGCGCGACGGATGGCGAGTTCCGCTGGTTCTTGTGCCGCACGCTGCCGGAGCGCGATGGCGCGGGGCGGCTCGTCGGGTGGATATCGACGGCGACGGACATCGACGACGCGCGACGCGCGGTGGAGACGCTGCGCGCGACGAACGAGGCGAAGGACATGTTCCTCACCATGGCGGCGCACGAGCTGCGCACGCCCCTGCAGGCGGCGCGCAGCTACGCGGACCTGGCGAGGAAGAAGGCGGGGGAGGAGCAGACCCCGAACGTGGCGCGGGCCCTGGAGGGCATCCAGCGCAGCGTGGGTCGCATGGCGCGGCTGGTGGAGAACCTGCTCGACATGGGGCGGCTGCAGCGCGGGGAGCTGTTGTTGGAGGAGGGGGACGTGGACGTGCGCGCGCTCCTCCTCGAGGTGGCGGAGCACTTCGAGCCGCTGCCGGAGGGGCGGGACATCCACGTGGAGGCGCCCGAGGGGCTGGTGCTGCGCGCCGATGGCGAGCGGCTGGACCAGGTGCTCACCAACCTGGTGTCCAATGCGCTGCGCTACTCGCCGGACGGAGGGGACATCCGCCTGCGGGCGCGCGAGGAGGGCCGGTGGGTGCACGTGGAGGTGCTGGACCACGGGCTGGGCATTCCGGCGGACCGGCTGGAGAACATCTTCGAGCGCTTCGGGCGCGCGCACGGCGTGTCGTACGGAGGTCTGGGATTGGGGCTGGCCATCGCGCGAGGCATCGTCGAGCGCCACGGCGGGCGCGTCTGGGCGGAGTCCTCGGGGCGGCCCGGCGGCGGCAGCACGTTCCATGTCGTGTTGCCCCGGCCCGTGAGCTGAAGCGCCCGGGCCGGGCGTGACGCGGGCGATGCGTGAGACACGTGTCGCATCGGCGTGGGATGTCGGAGTCGGTTGGTATGTGAAACCCATCAGGTGATTTCGGCGCCCAGGCCGGAGGGCTGAGATGGGTCGTGGTCGGGTTGTATCTTTGTGTCTGTTTTTGTGTCTCGTGGCGGGCTGCTCGACGACGCGCAGCGTCCGTCTGGAGCTGGGCCCGGGAGCGTCCGTCCATCACCTCCCCCGCGAGGAGGACTCCGGCCCGGTGGCGCTGGGGGAGGACTCGTTCCAGGAGGCGATGACGAAGCTCGCCCGGGACGTGCGGCCCTTCGCGCATCCGCTGCGGGAGGCGCGGCTGCGCTTCGGTGTTCCGGAGCGGGGCGGCGTGTATCTGTATGAAGGGCGCAGGCTCCACGCGGTGCGAGAAGGCACGGATGAGACGTCACCCCACCTGCTGGAGTCGTATGCGGACGAGACGCTGACGCGCGGGTACGGCCGCTGGTGTGCCAGCGAGCTGCGCGCGGGGGACTGTCTGCGGTTGCTCGAGGAGGGGCCGCTGCTCGGCAGTGATGGCAAGTACGCGCTGGCGCTGGCCATCGCGATGGAGGACGTCTGGGAGGAGACGGCGGAGTCCCTGCGCGGGGTGGGGGATCCGGTGGCGCTCCGCGCGACGCTGACGTCCTCGGTGGCGATGTACCTGATGCTGTGGTCGCTGCCCGAGCCGGTGTCGAGGGGACTGGCGGCACTGCTCACCGCGACGGCGATGGCCTACCTGGGCGTGGACACGCTGTGGCGCGTGCTGGATGCGTGGGTGGTGCTGGTGCGGCGCGTGGACCTGGCGCGCTCGTTCGAGGAGCTGGAGGCCGCGGGTGAGGCCTACGGCGAGGTGCTGGGCGACGACGCGGCGCGGGTCTTCGTGATGCTGGCGACGGCGGCGGTGGGGCGCTCTGGAGGGCTCGCGACGAAGGGGCCGGGGCTGCCCGGCGCGGCGCGAGCGGCGGTGTTCCTGAAGGCCCAGGCGGGCTTCTCGTATCCCGCGCTGAAGCGCGTGGAGTCGGTGGCGCTGACGGCGGAGGGCTTCACCGTGGGCCTGTCGGGCGGAGACTGAGGTGCCGTGCGCTCAGCCGTGCTTCGCGAGCGCGGGAGCCTGGGTGTCTTCGGGGTTGGTGTGGATGATGGCGCCCGGAGGCGGCACGGGCGCGGACGGCGCGGGGGGGACCAGGGCGGTGTGCGGCATGGGCCACGCGCCGGTGGCGACGGCCAGCTTGCCGGACGTCACCACGCACAGCGACACGACGAACGTGCAGATGTACGAGATGATGCCCATGTCTCCGAACACCTGGTTGATGTAGCAGATGACGGAGCCCACGATGATGAGCCCGGCGGCGCGGTGCTCGGCGACGTGCGAGCGATGGTACGCGCGCACGGCCAGGAAGATGGTCACCACCAGGTACATCCACACGCCCGTGTAGCCGACCATCCCTCCGAAGGCGAACAAGCCGAGCAGCGAGTTGTGCGGGTGGTAGCGGTACTGGGGGAAGACGAAGGCGATGTTGGGCAGCGGGATGGGCTCGAGGAACTCGTGGCCATAGCCGGTGCCGAGCAGCGGGAACTGGGTCCACGTCGCGATGACGTCCAGGTTCTCGATGTCACGATAGTCCAGGTTGCCCTCGCCGCCCTCGCCGTCGATGAGGGAGCGCACCTTGTGCACGGGCGCGAAGGCGCCGCCGCGCGCGTTCCAGCCCACCGCGAAGTAGACGAGCATCAGCGGCGCCAGTAGCACGAGCCCCCGGGTGAAGGTGCGCTTGATGGCGGGCCAGGGCGTGATGAGGTAGCCGGCCAGCAGGCACCCCACGAAGCTGACGTAGGCGAGCCGGCGGTCGTTGTAGACCATGCCCATGAAGATGCAGAACATGAGCAAGAGGCCGCGCAGCGCGTGAGCCCCCTTGGGCTTCTCCAGGAAGCGCATGGTGGCGACGAGCAGACAGAAGTTGAACGTCATCGAGTCCGAGTGACACGTGGTGTACTCGACGAAGACGCCCATGGACGGCACGACGATGGCGCCGAAGTAGACGCTGATGGCGGCCTTGGTGAGCCCTGCGGCGATGACGGTGCGCGCGAAGATGGGCCAGTCCTCCGGGCCGCGCATGGCGTAGTGAAACATGGCGACGATGAACGGCATCATCGCGGCCTGGTGCCACTGCCACAGCGAGTTCTTGAAGTCCCCGCCGCGCATCACCCCGCGCACCTCCATGAAGAGGATGGCGATGAGCGACAGCGCCACCACGGCGATGAGCGGCCGGGGCATGGGCAGCGCGGGCGGGTCGATCTTCGACTTCGTCACCCGCCGGTACATCGCCAGGCCCAGCAGGCCGACGATGAGCACGTCCACCAGCGGGAAGCGCAGCGCTCCAATCTTGGTGATGTAGCTGAGCTGGGCGAAGAGCAGCTCCCCCAGGGGGTGCAGGGGGGACGGCCAGAACCCGGACTGGGGACGCTCCGGGACGTAGTCCACCGCGAGCACCAGGTAGGTGACGATCATCACCGGGTAGCGGATGGGGACCTTGACCACCAGCCACAGCACGGCCACGAGCAGCACTGGGGCCAAAGCGACCACAGGGTGCAGGAGGGCCCCTCCCACGGTGGCGAGCACCAGGAAGCCAAGCAGCGCCACGAAGCGCAGGTAGGAGGGCCGGTCCGGGGCGTACGTCACGACGGAGGGGAGGCTACATCTGGCGGGCCGGTTGGGATAGATGAAGCCTCACGTATGCCTGCTCCCAGACCACGCGTCCTCCTGATTGCCGAGCTGTGCAACCCCGACTGGGTGAGTGTCCCGCTGGAAGGCTGGTCGCTCTACCGCGCGCTGACCGAGGTCGCCGACGTGCACCTGGTCACGCAGGTGCGCAACCGGGAGAACATCCTGAAGCAGGGGGTGCAGGAGGGCTCGCAGTTCACGGCGTTGGACTCGACGCCGGTGGAGAAGCCGCTCGACAAGGTGGGCGAGCTGTTGCGGGGCAAGGCGGGCGTGGGCTGGACGACGGCGACGGCGTTGAGCGTGCTGCCGTACTACTACTTCGAGGAGGTGCTGTGGCAGCGCTTCGGCGCGCGCATCAAGGCCCGGGAGTTCGACCTGGTGCATCGCTACACGCCCATCAGCCCGACGACGCCGAGCACGCTGGCGCGGCGCTGCAAGGCGGCGGGGGTGCCGTTCGTGATGGGGCCGCTCAATGGCGGGTTGCCGTGGCCCAAGGGGTTTGGTGGCGCGCGGCGGCGGGAGAAGGAGTGGCTGAGCTACGTGCGGGACGCGTACAAGCTGATGCCCTTCTACAAGTCCACGCGGGAGAACGCGTCGGCCATCATCACGGGCTCGCGGGCGACGCGGGGCCAGGTGGCGCGGGAGTGGCAGGGGAAGACGGTGTACGTGCCGGAGAACGCCATCGACACGCGGCGCTTCGGGACGGCGAAGTCGGAGGGGCCGGTGGAGCTGCCCTTGAGGGTGGCCTTCGTGGGGCGCTTCGTGCCGTATAAGGGCATGGCGATGTTGATGGAGGCGGCGGCGCCGCTCATCCGCGAGGGCAAGGTGGTGCTGGAGTACATCGGCGACGGGCAGGAGATGCCGAACCTCAAGGCGCAGGCGGCCAGGGAGGGCATCGAGTCCGGGGTGACGTTCGCCGGGTGGGTGAAGCACCAGGAGCTGCAGGGGCGGCTGGCGAAGAACCACGTGTTCGGCTTCCCGAGCGTGCGCGAGTTCGGCGGGGCGGTGGTGTGCGAGGCGATGGCGTTGGGGCTGGTGCCCATCGTCATGGACTACGGCGGTCCTGGGGAGATTGTGAGCCCGGCGACGGGGTTCGCGGTGCCCATCGGGACGCCGGAGGAGATTGTGGCGCGGGTGCGCGGGGTGCTGACGAAGCTGGTCGAGGACCCGTCGGTGATTCGACCCATGGGGGAGCGGGCGCGGGAGCGCATCTTCAAGCACTTCACGTGGAAGGCGAAGGCGGAGCAGGTGCTGGAGGTGTACCGCTGGGTGCTGGGCGAGCGTGGGCAGCCCGACTGGGGCATGCCGCTGGCGGACTGACCCGTGTCACTCAGGGCCTGGGCGTCCATGTCCAGGCCGCGGGGGTCCAGGCTGCATCGAGGTCCTCGTCGAGGAGGACAGGGTCCAGGAAGGCGCGGACTGCTTGCGTGAGCACGTCGAGCGTCTTCCACGGCAGGCCGTCCTGGGTGGCCATGGCCTGATAGGGCCGGTGCCACTCGGGGGGTGGCGAGGGCAGGAAGAACGGGAGGCCGTGCGTCCTCCGGAAGGAGAAGGTCCTCATGAGGGCCTGACGCAGGCGCCTCGATTCGAGCGGGCGGATGCTTCCCAGGAGCGCGAGGTCCGGGAGGTCCTTCACCCGGGTGTTGGGCCGCGTGCGAGGCAGCGTATAGGCGTGGAGCTTCTCCGCCAGATGCGTCTCGAGCGGATAGACGTGGAGCCTGGGCGGAGGGATGCCGGCGAAGCCGAGGGTGTCTTCCACCTCGATGAGTTCGGGTGCTCCGTGCATCGGGTCTCCGATGGCCACGTCGACACCAAAGGGTTGGCCGAAGAGGTCTCGCTCGATTCGGCACTCCGCGCGGAACCGACGTCCGTCGTAGCGCACTCCCTCGTTCTGGATGTCGGGGTGGTGGGGGTCGAGCCGGAGCTCGAAGCGCATGAAGTCTCCGAGGTCCAACTGGCCTGCCTGCTGGATGCGCGCGAGCAGGTCGCGTGGGTCCCCCGTCAGACGCAGGTCGACGTCCCGGGTCGTGCGTGCTCGCTGAAGCCTCAGCTCGAGCACCAGTCCTCCCTTGAGGGTGATGGCGTCCGCGAAGACCTGGGACGCACGCGCGAGGAAGCGGTGGAAGACGAGGAGCTGACGCCGTCGGTTGAAGTCGTCCCCGTGAGAGGCGTTCCTCCTCAACCGTTGCTCGAGAGCATTTCTGAAGGCGTCGCCGGTCAGGTAGCGGCGAACGCTCATCGTGTCCGCGGCGCCTTCGCCACGCTCGCCTTCTGGATGCGAGCGAGGTCGGACTTGCGGATGAGTCCGCGCTCGAGGGCCTGCGCGATGGCTTGTTGGAGCAGGTCTGGAGCGAGCTGGGCGGCCGCGCAGTCCGTCAGGGTGCGCAGGGGCGAAGTGACGGGCACCGCGGCGGGCCAGGTGCGCTCGGCATCGTCGAGCGCGGCGTGATGGATGACGACGCCGGGAGGAACGCGAAGCCTGCGTTGCTTCCACGTCGTGGGAAGGGTCAGGTGGAGTCGAGAGGGCAGCACGTCCGAGAGCTGATGCAGGGCGAGTGCCGTCTCGTGTGAGAAGACGCCCTGCTGCTCCGACCAGAGCCACACGGTGACGAGCGCCTCGTCCTGGCCCTGGGGGTAGTGCACCAATCGGTACACCCCTCTCCGGAGCCGGACCACCTTGCCGATGTGCAGGTAGTGGATGAGGAGCTGGGGCGAATAACCTGCCTCTGCTGCCTGCTTCGTCGTGAACAGGCCCGCCTGTCCCAAGGCGAACTCGAAGAGCCGATTCCAGTCCGGCGCCTGCTCGCGCTTACCCGTCATGCACAAAACTTAAATGGGATTTTAGTTTCGTGCCAAATCGGGCCCGCCTTCGCACGAAACTCAAATGGGATTTTAGTTTCGTGCGGGGCTTCGGGCCTGGGAGCTGCTGCTCGGGCGCAGTGCCACCCGTGAGCGGATGGCGCGGTTGGCTCGCAGCAGGATGTCCGCGCGGGACGAGGGTGCGTAGTCCGGGTGCTCGAACCGGAGCGTGTACGTCCCCGCGGGGAGCAGGGGCAGCCGATAGCGCCCCGCTGGGTCCGTCCAGGTCACATGGGCCTCCGTGTGGCCCGATGCGCTGGCGCTGACCTTCACCCTCACGAGCGGCTCGCGACTGTCTCCGTCGATGACGATGCCCAGCAGCACTCCCGGCGGTGGCGCGTACTCGCGGCTCTCCGCTCGGGCCAGGACAGGCACGGTGACGATGAGCACCAACATGCACAGCAGGTAGGGCACGAAGTGCGTCAGCACGGAGGCGGCCTCGGTGTGGCTCGGGGAGAGGGGCCATTCTCCCGGTTCGGGCTGACGCGAACCGCATGCGCGGCTCCGCGCTCCATCACCGTTCCGGCATGGAGCTCCCCATCGTGGTGACGTGGGCCGCCGAGTGAGCTTCGTGGTCCTTCGAGTCGGGAGCTCGGCTCACCGACTCACGACGCGCGCCTCGGGCTCCTGGGGGTGGTGCCCTTCCGAGGCTTCGAGGACGACCTGCTCGGGAGTCCCCGGGGCCAGCTCCGCGAGGGACCGGAAGCGCCGCAAGCGGAGCTCGGGCTCCGCGGTGTCACGCCGTGCAGGGGCGCCGCTCAGCGCGTCTTCCAGGGCCGACGTCTCCCTCGTGGCTCCGGACGCCTCGTGCGACTCCATTGCCGCGGGGCGCATGGCGATGCGCTCCAGGAACTCCTGGTCCACCCGCACGCCCGTGGTCATCGCGCCCACGTCCACTGTCGGGCCGCCCGTCTCCAGGCGCAGCGTCTCGACAGGCCACGCGCTGCGCCCCGCGTCGAGCGTGACGACCGGACGGCTGGGCTTGCGAATCACCTGCGACCGAGGCGGAGCCTCCTGCTCGGCCGTGGCACAGGATGCCTCCGTGGCCTGGGTCGAAGCCGGGGCCCGTGCCTTGGCGCTCGGGCCGGCTTCCTGTGCCCCGGCGGCCGGGGCGAGCATCCACACGAGTCCACACAGCACACCGCGAAGGAAGGGCGTCACGTGCTCGACTCCCGCGCCTCGGGAGAACGAACCCCATCATCCGGGACCACGAGTGGAGAATCTCCCGCGCAGGTCCCTGGGTTCATCATGGCTCGGTCATGATTCGAGGCCCTGGACATGATGGAGATACGACCCAAGGCGTCACTTCGGGTCGATAGGGCGGGAAGCCCCACTCACCAGCCCGAGGGCGGACGGTCGAAGTCCATGGTCCTCAAGGGGGCGAAGGCCTCGAACGGGTCCACTCTGCGGTCCAGGCTCCCGGCCGCGCGGATGAGGTCACCCAGCTCGCGCACGTCCTCGCGCTCCTTCAGCTCCGGCCCCACCCCGCTCCACAACTCCAGGAGCGCGTCGTAGGTCAGCGGCCGCGTCCAATACGAGCCCCGGAGCTTCTCGGCGAAGGCGGAGGCCACGTAGGCCAGTCGGGTGGACTCGCCGGCCTGGGCGTAGCTCGGGCGCAGGGTGGCTCGGGGCAACGGGGTCGCCAGCTCCTTCGACTTGCCACCCTCCGGCGCCTTGTAGCGGATGCGCAGCGTGCCCAGCGTCCGGGCGTTCTCGCGCGGCTTCACCTCGTAGAGGGCGGTGACCGAGTGGCCCGCGCCCACCTCCCCCGCATCGACGCGGTCATCGCGGAACTGCTCGGCCGTCAGCGCGCGGTTCTCGTACCCGAGCAGCCGATAGAGGGAGACCTCCTTCGGGTCGAACTCCACCTGGAGCTTCACGTCCTTGGCCACCACCTGGAGCGTGCCGGTGAGGTTCTTCACGAAGACGCGGTGGGCTTCCTTCAGCTCGTCCACGTAGGCGTAGTTCCCCTCACCGACATGGGACAGTCGCTCCATCAGGGCGTCGTTGTAGTTGCCCATGCCGAAGCCCACGGTGGACAGGGTGATGCCCCGCGCCGCGAGCGACTTCACCCGCTCCCAGATGCCATCCGCGTCGGAGATGCCCACGTTGGCCACGCCGTCCGAGCAGAGGATGACGCGGTTGATGCCGCCCTCGCGCAGGTGTTCCACGGCGATGCGGTAGCCCAGCTCGAGTCCCGCCTGGGCGTTGGTGGAGCCCTCGGTGTGGAGCCCGTTGATGGCGTTCAGCAGTCGCGGCGTGTCGAGCGCGCTCGTGGGCGGGAGCACCTGCCGGGCCCGTGAGCCGTACACGACGAGCGACACGAGGTCGCGCTCGTCCAGCTCCGACACCAGCATGCGCAGGGACTGCTTCACCAGCTCCAGCCGGTTCTCCATGGCCATGGACCCGGACACGTCGATGACGAAGACGAGATGGCTGGGCTTGCGCTCGGCGCGGGAGACCTCGCGCGCCTTCACGCCGATGCGCAGCACCTGGTAGCCCTTGCGCACGGGGGAGGGGAAGCCCTGCACGTGGACGGCGAAGGGCGCCCTCTTCGCGCTCGCGTAGCCGTAATCGAAGCTGTTGACGAACTCCTCCACGCGCACGGCGCGCGCATCCGGCATGGCGCTGCGCTTCAGGTAGCTGCGCGTGAGCGTGTACGAGGCCGTGTCCGTGTCGACGGAGAACGTGGAGAAGCGCTCCTCCTCCGTGTTGACGGTGGGGTTCACCCCGTACCCCTTGAAGTACATGTCGTAGTAGCGGGAGCGGGTCATCGGCTCGTCGCGGTGGGGCTGGGTGGGCGCCTGGTGCGAGGGAGCGGGGTGGAGTCGCAGCGTCATCGACATGCCGGGCATTGCGGGGGCGACGTCGTGCTGGGGTGGAGGGCTCGCGACGGCGAGCTGCTCGTTGATGGAGACGCCGTACTGGTCGTTCTCGGGCCCAGGGGCCAGCTCCGCCAGTTCTTCGAAGCCGCGTGTCGGTCCAGGAGGCCGAGCCTTGTCGATGCGCTTGATGAACTCCTGGTCGACGTTGACGCCCGTGGTGGTGGAGCCCGGGCCGATGGTCGGCGGTGCACTGATGATGGGCACGATGAGCGCGTCATCGGCGAGCATCTCGACCTTGATGCGGAGGGTGCGGTTGAGCTCCAGTTGCACGTCCCCGCGTTCGTAGCGCTTGTAGTGCTCCCGCTCGTACCGGACGGTGTAGACGCCGGGAGGGAGCTGCGGGATGCGGTACTCGCCCTTGGCATCGGTGACGGCGGTCCGTTCACCCACGAGACTGGGCGACGTCGCGGTGATGACGACGTCGGGAAGGGGCTGACGGCTCTTCACGTCGATGACGGTGCCGATGATGTTGCTGTTCTGGGCGAGCGCCAGCGGGGCGAGCAGGAGCAGCAGCCCGCATAGCAGTCGTGAAAGGACAGCGTTCATGAGGTCCACCTCGGTGCATCGAGAGGTGGCCATCATCCAGGCGGAGCGGGCCTCGCATCGCACGCGAGGCTCCCGGCTCCATCATGGTTTCAGCACGGCCTGGGAGTCATAGGCTCGCCCGGCGAGGATGCGGGACGCTCGCCATTCTCGGAGCGAAAGCTCAGGACACACGAGGCACTCGTAGGGCGTACAAGGGGGTGGGCGCAGGCGGACTCGAGGGCCTCTCCAGGTTGCGACGAGCCCATCTCGAGTGATGCCGTAGTGCATCTTGGGGATGTTGGGAGAAAGCGGGCCGCGGTGCATGGCGAGCTCGTTCGTGGCTCCTGGAGCCACCTCACCAAGACACTCGATGGCGCGGGTTGCATTGACGCGTCCTGATGGGCGCGCGACAGCGATGCGCTTGATGAACTCCTGGCTCATGTCGACGCTCGTCGTCGTGTCGACGATGCGCGCAGCACGGGCATTCGCGGAACACGCCGGAGCGGCGAGCAGCAACAGGAGCACCCACGGCAGTCCCGTGACACGTGACTTCATGACGTCCACCTCGGAGCAGCGAGAGAGGTGGACAGCCTCCGAAACCGACGGCGCCCGAGCCTCACGCGAGGCTCCAGGCTCCATCATGGTTTCAGCACGGGCCTCGTGAGGCCCGGTCCTCCGTCAACGACTCAGCGCCGCTCGGCCTCGCGCTCGGTGCGCACCCACTCGCCGCGCTTCTCCGCGCCAGGGCCGCGCAACATCAACCCCACCTTCCACACCACGTACACAGGCGCCCAAGCCAGGTCCAGCAGCCCGCGCGGCCCCACGCCGGACACCCACCACCCGCGCAGCACGTACGCCCCCAGGCTCATCAGCCCGAAGCCCGCCACCGCCGAGGCCCACACCGCCGTCCCGCCCGACAGCCACACCAACACCGCCGCCACCACCGCGCTGCCCACCGCGGCCAGCACCAGCTGGCTCAACGGCGGCACCAGCACGTCCATCGACAAGTCCAACAACAACCCGCTGCGCTGCTTCAACGCATCGCTCAAGAGCGGCCACCCGTGCAGCTTGCGCATCTGCGCGCGCCCACCCTCCCAGCGCTGACGCTGCGAGCGGCTCTGCTTCTCCGCCGAGACCATCTCGCCCTGCACCTCCGCCTCCCAGGCGTAGTGCACGCGGTGCCCCTTGCGGCCCAGCCGGATGCCGTACTCCAGGTCCTCCACCACGCTGAACGCGTCGTGCGGCACCTCGCGCAGCACCGCGTGCGTGAAGCACATCCCGTTGCCACGCAGGCCGCAGGACACCCCCAGCGCCTCGCGCCCCAGCGAGCGCACCTTGTGGAACATGCCCAGCGCAATCGTCATCAGCCGCGTGCGCCACGACGCCGTCGGGTTCATCACCCCGTAGTGCGCCTGCACCGCGTGCGCCCCGTCCTCCAACCTGCGCCCGTACGCGTGCAGCAGGTTCGGCGACACCACCGTGTCCGCGTCCACCACCACCACCGCGTCCGCGAAGCCGTCCTTCTGGCTGAACTCGAACGCGTGCGCCAGCGCGTACCCCTTGCCGCGCTTCTGCGTGTCCTGCCGCTCCAGCACCGTCGCGCCCGCCTCGCGCGCCTTCTGCGCCGTCGCGTCCGAGCAGTTGTCCGCGATGACCAGGATGCGCCGCAGCGACGCCGGGTAGTCCACCGCGGACAGGTTCGCCACCGTCCGGGCGATTCCCAGCTCCTCGTTGTGCGACGGAATCACCACGTCGAACTTGCGCGTGGGCGCGGGCGGCACCGGCGCCGCGCGTCGCCACGACAGCACCGTCAGGAGCAGCAGATAGCCGCACGCCACCGCCACCGGCAGCAGCGCCACGCACAGCGCCAGGTCCACCCAGGTCCACACCGTCACGACTGTCTCCCCCGAGCACGCGCCCTAGCGCCGCTCCAGCTCCGCCAGCACCGGGAGCTTCAGGATTCGCTCCACCTGCCACTTCTCCAGGATGCGCCGACGGATGATGTCCAGCGCCACCGCCGCGAAGATGCCCATCGCGATGCCACCCACCACACCCGCCGCCAGGATGAGCTGCACCTTCGGCTTCGACGGCTTCTCCGGGAACGTCGGCGGCGACAGCACGCTGAAGCGGTGCTTCATCGACGCGCGCGAAATCTCCAGCTCCGTCTTCGCCTGGTCCAGCCGCCGCATCTTCTCCTGGTGCCGCATCACCAGCATCCGCACCCGGTCCGCCGCCACCGACACCTCCGGGTTGTCCGCTGTCGTCGGCCCACCGAACGCCGCCGCGCCCAACAGCGGCCCGCCCGTGGTCCCCTGCTCCAGCTCCCCCGGGTCCCCGCCGTTGCGGATGTACTCGTTGATGAGCTCGTTCAACTCCGAGCGCAGCGCCACCAGCTGCGGCGAGTCCTCCTGGAGCGCGACGATGCGCTGCTCCAGGTCCGTGATGAGCGGGTGCTGCGGCGAGTAGATGACGCGCTGCTCGGCCAGCTGGTTGCGCAGCTCCGTCAGCCGCCGCGCGCGGAACTCCTCCACGTCCGAGATGGCCCGACGCTTGGTCTGCACCATGAACCGCATCTGCGCGAGCAGGTGGTTCGTGTTGATGCCCAAGCCGCCCGCCGCCTGCGCCGCCGCGCCGCCGCGGCCCCCGTTCTTCTTGGCCTCCTCGCGCTTGCGCTTGGCCTCCACGCGCTTCACCGTGGCGTCCAGCGTCGCGATGGCCTGCTTGATGCCCTCGGCCTCGTCCACCACCTGCTTGTCCAGGATGGTGATGGCCTCCGCCACCGCGCCCATCTCCGCCTGCTGCCGCATCTCCAGGAAGTTCTTCTGCGCCGCCTCGACGATGTTGAGCGCCAGCTGCGGGTCGCTCCAGTCCACGCCGATGGTCACCGTGCCCGTGCCACCCTCCACCATCACCAGCATGGACTGCTCCAGCATGGCGCTGAGCGCGTCCGCCTTGTCCTCGTCGGACATGGGCGGCGGCGGCTTGCGCAAGAGCTTCTCCTTCAGCTTGCTCATGGGCGAGCGCTGCAGCTCCCAGTACTCCACCAGCTTCGCGTCCCGGACCACGGCCTTCAGGTTGTCGGCCTTCATCACCATCTCCCACGCCGCGCGCGTGGGCTGGTCCGCGTCCACCGGAATGGAGCGGCCCGGGTTCGCCAGCGAGGCGATGATGAAGTTGCGCTGCGTGAGCATCCGCGTCTCGACGTGGTACTTGCGCGGCATGATTTTCGTCACGCCCGCCGCCAGGCCGGACACCGCGGCCATCACCACCAACGCCAGGAACCAATGCCTGAGCACCGCGTTCTTCAAATAGAAGACCGCGTCGATGGCGAAGCCCCAGTCGATGAGGTCCGACGGTGCGTTCGTCTCCACGCGCTCGGGCGTGTACGCCGGAGCGGCGGGGGCGGCCCGGGGGCCCCGAGGCCCGAGGGCCGGCGCCGTCACGAGGTCCTCCTCACGGGCGCGTTCTTGAGCAGGTGCTTCACCCGCTTGGAGAACTCCTCCTGCGTGAAGGGCTTGCCCAGGTAGCTGTTGGCGCCCGCCTCCTCGGCGTGGGCCTTGTCCTCGGGCAAATCCCGCGCGCTCACCACCAGCACCGGCACGTCCGTCATGCCCGGGTTCTTGCGGATGTGCTCACACAAGTCGTAGCCGGAGATGTCCGGCAGCGTCAGGTCCAGGCACACCAGGTCCGGACGCTCCGCGCTCGCCAGGTGCTTGAGCGCCGCCTGCCCGTTGGGCAGCTCCACCACCTGCTTGAATCCCATGGCACGCAGGTAATCGCCCAGCATCTTCCGGAAGAAGGGCGCGTCCTCCACCAGGAGGACCGTGTGCATTTGGGGCTCCATTGCGTCGTCAGCCTTTCTTCTCAGTCGCGCTCAGTGGAAGCCGAGCCGTGGCACCCAGACGATGACGCCGTAGGTGTATGCCGCGTTGAAGAGGATCACCCACAGGATGGCCTTCTTCAGTCCTCGCGACGGATTCGGGTCCCTCGCCGCCTTCGCGGGAAGGGCAATCGTGAGGATGAGGACGGACATCAGGATGAGCTTCGCCATGGCCTTCGCTTTGGCTCAGAGGATACCAGTTTGCCGCAGCGACAGGCCCAGCACCGCCGCCCATTGGAACCGGGCCGCCGGCAACTCGGGCGAGCGGCTCCACGTCCCCCGGGTATCCGCGTCCACCGACATCCAGGTGTTGAGAATCCAGGACGCCGTCACCCCGCCGGACACCAACCTGTCACCCGTGGCCCCGCCCACCGCGAAGGCCGTCCCCGCCGTGGTGCCCACGCGGACCCGGGGCCCCAGCGCCCACGTCCCCGTCGCGGTGAGGTCCGCGCGCGGATAGACGCGCGCCGTCAGCCGGTCCGTGAAGGGGGAGACGCGCACGCCCAGCCGCCCGTCGAAGTCCGCCGTGCGCGAGGGGATGCGGTGCCCCACCGCGAGCGTGAGGTTGGGCAGCACTTCCGTGCGAGGCGCCGGGTCCGGCTCGACTCCGCCGGCCGCTGTCACGGTGTGGACAATGCTCGCGCCCACGCCGGCCTCCAGGCCCGTGCGGCGAGTCATGCGGCCCGTCCAGCTCTCCGTCAGCGTCACCACGGTGTTGTTGGCGCCGGTGGAGAAGCGCGCGTAGGTGGCGGCGGCCGAGGTGGTGATGGCGCTGAGCGGGGACAGCGCGTGGCTCAGGGACACGTCCAGGCGCGGGCCGTACTGCAGGGGTACGGCTTCACGCGCGGGGCCGTCCAGGCCGCCGCTCACGGTGAAGCCCGTGGTGCCGGACAGCTGCCAGCGCCGCCCCAGCCAGCCCGTCTCGCCGGTGAGCGACGTGGCGGAGGAGAGGAAGTGGACGGTGTCCGCCTCGGGCAGGGGCTGCAGCGGACCTCCGCCCTGCGGCGGCCGGATGGGGCCGTCCGGGTCGATGGGGTCCGGGTCCAGCGAGGGCAGCGCGTCGAGCGTGAGCAGGTTCACGCTGCCCAGCACCAGCTCCTCGCTCAGCCGGAACGACAGGCCCCGCTCGGGGCGCCAGAGCGCGGCGAAGCGGCCGATGTGCTGTATCTCGGTGCGCGCCCTGGCCGTCACCTCGCGCAGGCTGATGCGCGGCGCGTAGTCCAACTGGAGCGACGTGTTCCCCTCGCGCCGCTCCAGGCCCAGAATCGGCGTGAAGTCCGTGTCAGCGGCGAGGGTGGGCGCGTCCTCGGCGGGGTCCTCGTTGGAGCGCACGCGCGAGTCCACCCGCACCGACGCGGTGTAGGAGACGGAGGCCCCACAGACCTCCAGCCACATCGCGGTGAGCGCCGCCCCCAGCACCGCTCACTCCACCACCACCACGTCACCGGGGCGCAGGCGGAACGACGGCGCGCGCCCCTCGGCGTGGATGAGGTCCTGGTAGCGGAAGCGGATGCGCACGGGCGCCTGCCCGTCGTCCTGGCGCATGACGAAGATGCGGTCCTTGTGCGCGTACTCGGTGAAGCCGCCCGCGCCGGCCAGGGCCTGCAGCAGGCTGGCCCCCACCTCGATTTCCAGCGGACCGATGCGGTTGACCTCGCCCACCATGGTCACCTTGATGGGGCGCGGCATCTCCAGCGCCACCGTGACGACGGGGTGGTTGATGTAGTCCTTCAGCCGCGTCTGGATTTGCTGCGACAGCATGGCGGGGCTGTGGCCCGCGGCCTCCACGTCGTCCAGGAACAGCAGGCTGATGCGCCCGTCGTCGCGCACGCGCGCCTGCGTGGTGAGCGACTCCTGGTTCCACACGCGGATGTTGAGCAGATCGCCGGCGGCGATGCGGTAGCTGGCGTCCAGCGGGGGCGGCTTCTCCTGGTACTCGTCCACCCAGGTGTACTTGCCGAGCCCCGTGCAGCCGGAGGCCACGAGCACCAGCCCCGCGGTGGCGAGCACGCGCGAGGCCGGGCGGAGCAGGGAGCGGAGCGGGGAGGTCATGGGGCTCCTTCAGGGCGCGGGGGCGACGGCCACCACGGCCGGCTCCGGTTCGGGGTTGCCTCGGCGGCGCGCCAGCTTCACCACCGCGAGCACCTCGCCCGGCTTCACCGCGCCGAGCGCCAGCACCCCCACGACGTACAGCGAGGCCTCGACGATGAGCCGCGGCCAGTCGGACAGCGGCGCGAGCACCGTGCGGTCCAGCGCGACCACGGCCACGCACACCACCGCCGTCTTCGCCACGCGCACCAGGAGCCGCTGGTCCACCGCGGAGCGGCCCATGCGGCCGAGCATGATGATGGTGATGACCACCTCCATCAGCAGCAGCGAAATCGCCGTGCCCGCCGCGCCGCCGCCGTCGCCGTACTTCGCGTACAGCCAGGGCACGAGCAGCAGGTTGAGCAGCGGGTTGAGCAGCAGGCTGCCGAAGATGCTGGTGCCCGTCACCCACCACTCGCGGTTCGTCATGGTGAGCCACGCGCCGCACGTCATCGTCACGAACGCGAGCACGAACAGCGGCGACTGCAGGCGCAGCAGGTTGACCGCCAGCGAGTAGTCGCGGCCGAGCAGGCCAATCCACAAGGGCGCGCCCATCACGATGAGCATCATCATGGGCACCGTCACGGCGAGCGTCCCCTCGAGCGCGCGGCGGGCGATGATGCTGACCTCCTCCTCCGAGCGCGCGGCGGCGCGCGACATGAGCGGCAGGAGCACCCAGCCCATGACGGGGTTCAGCGCGAAGGTGACGTTGGAGATGCTCCACGCGGCGGAGTACCAGCCCACCTCCTCGTGGCTGCCGAGCATCCCCAGAATCATGATGTCCAGCCGCCCGTTGGTGGCGAGCGCCGCGGCGGTGAGGAAGTAGGGCAGGCCCGCCTTGCACACCTTCCACGTGGCGGGGAAGTCCACGCGGAACACCAGGCCCATGTGCACGCGCGCCAGGTACCAGCCGATGCCCAGCTTGATGGCCTCCGACGCCACGACGGGCACCGCGAGCCAGGGCAAGGGCAGCCCCAGCACGCCCACCGCCAGCAGGCCGCCGCCCCACACCACCTTGGTGACGACGTTGGAGATGGACAGGCCCGCGACCTTGCCCTTGGCGTGCAGCAGCGCCGCCATGGACGCGTTGCACATGACGAGCAGCTGCGCGACGCCGAACACGTACACCAGCGCGCGCATCTCCGGCGGGTCCTCGCGCCACGCCATCACGAGCGACAGCGCGCCCATCAGCACGACGGTGAGGATGAGCCGCAGCAGCATGGAGGCGCCGAAGAAGTCGCTGGCGTGCTCGGGCCGGCGCGACACCTCCTTGCGGATGTACATCTCCAGGCCCAGGTTCGTGGCGATGAAGAAGATGGCCGAGAAGCTGTCCGCCCAGTTGAAGCGCCCGAAGGCCTCCGGCGACAGGTAGTGCGTCAGCAGCGGACGGATGCCGAAGGCGATGGCGTACGTCACCAGCAGCGAGCCGCCGAGCTGCAGGCCGTTGCGCACCGCGCCCATCGCCTCGTGGGAGCGCTCATGCTCCTGGGCGTTCTGCTGAGAGGATTCGCTGTGGGTAGTCACGGTGGGGAGTCGGGCGCTCCCGGCGTCGGCCGGACGGCCCGGGTGCATAGAAGACGAGCGGGGGCGGCACGTCAATGCCACCCCCGCGGGAAGTCAGGTCGCCTGGAGGCCTAGCTGGCCCCGCGACCCGTGATGACCACCGGCACCGTCTGCAGCAGCAGGCGCAGGTCGCTCGTCAGCGTCCAGTGGTCGATGTACTGCATGTCCAGGTACATCCACTCCTCGAAGGAAATCTGGTTGCGGCCGGAGACCTGCCAGATGCACGTCAGGCCCGGGCGCACCGACAGCCGGCGGCGCTGCCACGTCTCGTACTTGGCCACCTCGCTGGGCACCGGCGGCCGCGGGCCGACGATGCTCATCTCCCCGCGCAGCACGTTGATGAACTGGGGCAGCTCGTCGATGGAGAACTTGCGGATGAAGCGGCCGATGCCCGTGATTCGCGGGTCGTTCTTCATCTTGAAGACCGGGCCCGACTGCTCGTTGAGCGCCGCCAGCTTCTCCTTGAGCTCCTCCGCGTTCACCACCATGGAGCGGAACTTGAGCATGTAGAACGGCTTGCCGTTCTGCCCGACGCGGTACTGCTTGAAGAAGATGGGCCCCTTCGACGTGAGCTTCACCATCAGCGCCACGAAGCCCAGGAGCGGCAGCAGCATCCACAGCGCCACCGCGGACACGCAGATGTCGAACAGGCGCTTCATCGCCATCTGGTGCGGCTTGGGGCTCACCGCCGCGAAGTGCAGGAAGCCGTCCGCCACGGCGCGGCTGTCGACGGGGCGCGCGCGGTCCAGGCGGAAGGTGTGCGCCGGCAGCGCGAAGGGCACGCCGAAGCGCTCGGCCAGCTTGATGGCGGCCTGCATCGCCTCGCCCTGCTTGAGCGTGTTGCCCGCGATGTAGACCTCGTCCACCGCCGTGTTGCGCAGGATGTGCTCCAGGTCATCCACCGTGCCGAGCACCTTCGAGGGCAGCTCGCCGATGGAGCCCGTGTCGTCGTGGAAGCGCACGTAGCCCAGAATCTGCCGGCGGCCGCGGCGCGTCAGGTCCTCGCCGGAGTAGCGGCCCATGGCCCCCGTGCCGACGATGAGCACCGCGTCCATGGGGCGCTCCTGCGCCGCCACCGGACGGAAGACGAACAGACGCAACAGCAGCGCCACGGGCCAGAACAAGATGAGCAGGGGCGCCAGGCCCGGGACCTTCAGCGTCTCCGGCAGGGCCAGGTTCGCCACCGCGAGCACCGTCACCACGGCGAGCGTCGTCACCGACACCAGCGCGACGTGGTCCAGCCGGCTGCGCTCGGCGAAGCGCGAGTCGTACAGACACAGGGCCGTGCCGGTGATGATCCACACCACCAGCGATGCCAGCACGACGGCGGGCAGGAGCCACCCGGGCTCCGCCCGCAGCTGGCCGTCCATCCACGCGGAGGCCGTCAGGACCACCGTCATCAGGACCAGGTCCACCGTCAGGTTCAACTTCGCCGCGAAGCCAGGCGCCAGCTTCGGCCCCGGAACCTGCTCTTCCGCCGCGACGACCCCCACGTTGCCCTGAGCGGATGCCGACCCAGGAGCACCGACCGCCGCACCAGTACTTGCGCTGCTCATCGTGTCCACCCCCCTCTACCTGCTCGACCGAGTGTTCAGTCCAGATAGAGGCTGCCGTTGAGGCTGAAAATCTTCAAGTCGGAAAGAACTGCTTTTTGCCATGCTTGTGCGGTGCGTTGCAACCCCCCGCACCGTGAGTAAGACGTGACATGGTGTGAAATCTTTGGATCATCCGACTCTCGTCGCATCTCACGGGGTCCCAGCGAACACCGGGAGTGCTCCCTTCGCTTCCCCGCTGCGAAGGAGCCCGTGCGGGATACTGCATCTACGGTGCCGGTCTGACGTGAAGGGGTACGGGCGTGGAGGGGGGGCTGGATGCATGCGAGACGTGCGCCGGGATTTCATGGGTTTATGCGCCCGCCAGGCGTTCCGCGTGGGAGTGGACGTTGAAGCGGCCGTCCCGCACGAACGTGGCCAGCGTCACGCGGGAACGCAGGGCCAGGTCCACGGCCAGGGTGGTGGCCGCGGAAACGCCCGCGACGACGGGGATTCGGGCGCGGACGGCCTTCTGGATGATTTCGAAGCTGACGCGTCCGCTCACGGCGAGGAGTGCGGGCTGACGCGTCAAATCGGCGGGGCGCGCGAGATTTGCGCGGAGTGAGCCCGCCAGGACGAGCGCGCCGACGACCTTGTCCACGGCGTTGTGGCGGCCCACGTCCTCGAAGGCGGCGAGCAGACGCCCCTCGGTGTCGAGCGCGGCGGCGGCGTGGACGCCTCCGGTGCGGGCGAAGTTGCGTTGCACGTCGCGCAGGCGCTCGGTGGCGCGGGCCACGGCGAAGGGGGAGAGCACGGGGCCTGACGGCAGGGGCGTGCAGCCGGTGAGCAGGTCCTCGACGCTGCGCCGTCCGCACACGCCACATGCCGAGGTGGTGAGCGTTCCGCGACGGGTGGCGCGCAGGGGCTCCGGGTCGAGGAAGACGCCTGGGGCGGGCGTGACTTCGAGCACGTTTCCCCAGCCTTCCTCTCCGGGTCGCCCGCAGTGGGCGAGGGTGCCCAGGTCCTCGGCACCCCGGATGAGGCCCTCGGCGAGGAGGAAGCCCACGGCGAGCTCCCGGTCGTGTCCGGGGGTGCGCATGGTGGTGACGAGTGATTCGCCATTCACGCGAAGCTCGAGCGGCTCTTCGACGGCGAGGGCGTCGTCCTCGGTGGGCTGGAAGGTGGCGCCGTTCCAGCGGCGCACGGGCTTGGAGGCGACGCCGCGCGCGTCGGCGGGAGCCAGGGGCGCGGGG
>NZ_SRLW01000172.1:0-21216 GCF_006518215.1 Myxococcus sp. AB025B | reverse complement strand
GTGGGGGAGGGGGACGTGACGGAGGCGGCTCCGGGGCGGCTCAAGCGGGTGACATCGAAGCTGTTCTCGTACTGGGGATGGATGCGGATGCTCACGCGCGAGAACGAGTACGCGCGGCTGTTCAAGTACGTGCCGTTCCCGCGTCAGAAGTTGTTGGACCTGTTGATGGACTGGGATTCGTTGCCGGCGGTGGCGAACGTGCCGCTGGTGCGCGCGTGGCAGCGCGTGGTGCGGCGCGGGCAGCCGGTATTGGTGATGACGGCGGAGGGCAAGCTGCGCGACGTGTTCTTCGACCGCATCCACCGCTCGGCGCTGGCGGACCTGCCGCATCCGAACCTGTCGCGCGTCCGGCTGCGGGGCACCAATCACATCTTCACGACGGGCGGCGCCATCGAGGCGTGCGTGGCGGAACTGGCCCGCTGGGCGAGCGCGAGCTTCCCCGAGTCCACCGTGATGCCCGAGGGTGTTGACGCCGCGCGTCCGGGGCTGGAGCGGGTGGCTGGCTGAGATTGCCAGGCCATTTCCTGACGTCGGACAGGTGACCCGCGGATGAGCGGTCCGCGACCATCGCGCGGTGGTCCTTTCACCGCGCAAGGAGTGGGAGGCGAGAGGCCTCCTATTGCTTCAAGGTGATGGACGCCGCTGGCGAGTGGTCCTTCGAGACCTGTTGTCGGTACACCCATAGCCGGTGGCTGTGTCTCGCGCAGTCTCCTCCGCATCTGGTTGGAGGTGGACGCTTCGGTCTGCCGCGGCGACGCTGAGAGGGACGTCGATTTGAGCGAGGGGTGGCCCCTGCGCCATGCTCTGGATTCGCCCTGGCGGGATGCGCCGCCAGGGTGAACGGCGGCACGGGGGACATGCAATGAAAGACAATGAGCTGCTCGAGCCGCGCGCGGAGCCGACATCCCCTCCTGCTCCGGGAGGGCTGCGCGGCTGGTGGTCGCGGTGGCGCGCGGAGCGACGTGCGCCGAAGCGCGCCGCCCCGAAGAAGCCTGGGGTGGTCCGTCGCGGCTGGACGCAGCACGTGGCGGGTGTCGTGGACGTGGCGCTGGTCGTCCTCGCGCTCGCCATCGTCGCTGTGGCGGGTCAGCACGCCGCGGCGACGGCCCCGGACGTCCCGGGCGGGTGGCGGCTGCCGGTGTTCCTCATCCTGTTGCCGTTCGGTTTGACCTATACGTCGTTGCTCTCGGCGCGCTCGCGGCTGACGCGGACCCGGTTCGAATTGGCGCATCCTCCGGGCAACTACAGTCCGACGGACCAGCGCATCCTCTTGAGCGTCCAGAAGTCGTGGAGCTACGAGCGGCTGCTCTTCCGGGCCGCGCTGGGCAAGGTGGGGCTCCACGCTCAAATCTATGGGCTGGTCACCACGCTGACGCTGGGGCTCTCCTATCTCATCTGCTTCCCGCTCCCGAAGCCGACGGCAGAGGGATACACGATGGTTCCGCTGGTGGCCGTGGCCGCCGCGTCCGCCGCGACGGTGTCGTTCGCCATCCACTTCGGGCGCATCGTCGTGCGGCTGGCGAGCCAGGACTTCAACGCGCGGATGTACTCGTGGGCGACCCGCTCCATGCTGCTCTCGCTGTGCGCGACGGTGGTGGCGGCCATGTTCCTGACGCCCAAGGCGGGCTCCGAGGCGCCGCTGGTGCAGTGGTTCGACCGGGCGGTGCTCTTGGGAGCCACGGTGGCGGCGCTCGGAGACCAGGTGCTCGAGTTCGTCGTGGCCAAGGCCGCATCGCTGTTCGGCATCGCGGTGCGAAACCCCGCGGGCGTGGCGGACCTGGAGGAGATCGCCGGGCTCACCCGGGACGACGTGGCCCGGCTCGCGGAGGAGGGCATCGAGTCGACGCATGGGCTGGCCTATGTGCCCACGGCGCGGCTGTTCTTCTCGACCAATCACAGCCTCCAGCGACTGGTGGACTGGCAGGACCAGGCGCTGCTGCTCCAGTGGGTGGGCAGCGCGCGAGCGAAGTCACTCGCGGACCGGCTGCTGGTACGCGGGGCCATCGACCTGTGGGGCACGGTGGTGGCCCTGGACGCGGCCCCGGATGACGCACGTCGTGCCGCCCTGGCGCAGGCGCTGGGGATGGACGAGTCGCAGGTGTCGTCCATCGTGAAGCTGGTCGAGCACGACCAGGTGGTGCGGCGGCTCCACGCACATTACGTGTCCACCGCGTGGGTGAACCCGGGGACGGAGCCCGTGCCGGTGATCAACGTGTCGTTGATGAACGGCGTGGGGCCCGAGGATCTGGAGCGCATCGTCGCGAACGCGCTGGTGCAGCGGCCAGGGCTCAACGAGGCGGACGAGGCCCGGGTGCGCGCCGTCGTCGAGCAGGCGCTCCAGTCCGCCGCGGACAGCCGTCCAGGGCTCTTCGCGCGGCCGGAGTTCGGGCAGGTGATGACGGAGTGTCTGAAGGATGCGCTCGCGCAGCAGCCGCCCTCGGCGCCGGTGGACCTGGAGGCGCTCGCCCGGGTCCTCCAGGAGTCGGTGCGCACGGCTCCGGCGGACGTGCCGCCGACCCGGAGCTGAGCCCTCGTTCGCTCGACGCGCCGCTGTGGCCGCTCCAGGTTGGACATTGTCTTCAACGGTCCATCATGCGGCGACGCGTCCGTCCTCCGCCTTGTCTCGCGCCAGGCGCTTCTGGATGGCCAGGAACAGCGCCTCGTGCGTCGCGGGGGCGGCGAGCTCCACGTCTCCGCCCGGTGCACCGAACGCGCCCACGGCGTCGCGCAAGGCCTCGCGCACCGACAGCGCGAGCATCAGGGGCGGCTCGCCCACGGCCTTGCTGCCATGGATGGTGTTGTGCTGTGTCGCCCGCTCCAGCAGCTTCACCCGGAAGTCCACGGGCGCGTCGCTGAACGCCGGCACCGGGTACGTGCTGGCCGAGTGCGTGAGCAGCCGCCCCTTCGCGTCCCACCGCAGGTCCTCACCCGTGAGCCACCCCAGGCCCTGCACGAAGCCGCCCTCAATCTGCCCCCGGTCCACGCCCGGGTTGAGCGAGTCGCCCACGTCCTCGAGCACGTCCACCCGGAGCACCCGCTTCATGCCCGTCAGGCCGTCCACCTCCACCTCCGTCACCGCCGCGCCATACGCGAAGTAGAGGAACGGCTTCCCCTTGCCCTTCGCCTTGTCGTAGCCGATGCCCGGCGTCCGGTAGTACCCCGTCACGGACAGGCCCACGCGCGCCAGATACGCCGCGTCCACCACGGCCGCGAACGCCGCCGACACCTCGGGTGCGCCCTTCACGCCCACGCGGCCGCCCTCGAACACCAGCGACTCCGGCGCCACCCCGCGCCCGTGCTTCTCCGACAGGAGCTTCGCCGCCACCGGCGCCAGCCGCTCGCGGATGCTCACACACGCCTCGCGCACCGCCGCGCCGTTCAAGTCCGAGCCGCTCGACGCCGCCGTCGCGGACGTGTTGGGCACCTTGTCCGTCACCGTCTTCGCCAGCCGGACGGCGTCCGCGGGCAGGCCCAGCTCACGCATGGCCACGCCCTGAATCTTCGTGTGCAGGCCCTGGCCCATCTCCGTGCCGCCGTGCGACACCATCACCGAGCCATCCCGATACACGTGCACCAGCGCGCCCGCTTGATTCAGGAAGGTCGCGGTGAACGAGATGCCGAACTTCATCGGCGTCATCGCGAGCCCCCGCTTGATGCTCGGTGAGCTGGCGTTGAACGCGTCCACCTCCGCGCGCCGACGCGACAGCTCCGAGGACTCCTTCAGCTCACGCCACAGCCCCGGCAGCCGCTCGTCCTCCAGCTCCTGTCCGTAGTGCGTGGTGTTCGTCTCACCCGTGCCCCGGTAGAAGTTGCGCTCGCGCACGTCCTCCGCGGACAGTCCCACCGCGCGCGCCACCCTCGCGAGGACCTCCTCGCCCACCAGCATGCCCTGCGGACCGCCGAAGCCCCGGAACGCCGTGTTGGAGACCAGGTGTGTCTTCGCCACCCGCCCCGTGTAGCTCGTGGCCGGGATGTAATAGGCGTTGTCCAGGTGGAAGAGGGCGCGGTCCGTAATCGACTCGGACAAATCCAGCGACCAGCCGCCGTTCGATACCAGCACGACCTTCAGCGCCAGCAGCTTGCCCTGCTCGTCGAAGCCGACCTCGTACGTGGCATGGAAGGGGTGTCGCTTGCCCGTCACCACCATGTCCACGTCCCGGTCCAGCATCCATCGCACCGGTCGACCCGTGTGCCACGACGCCAGCGCCACCAGCGCCGCGGGCGCGTTGCCTTGTGTCTCCTTGCCGCCGAAGCCGCCACCCATGCGCGGCGACTGCACCACCACGCGGCTGCGCGGCAGGTGCAGCACGTGCGAAATCACCGCCTGCACCTCGGACGGATGCTGCGTGGAGGACACCACCGTGATGTCCCCGTCGTCGCCCTTCTCGGCGTAGGCCGCGTGCGTCTCCAGGTAGAAGTGCTCCTGGCCGCCAATCGACACGGTGCCGGACAGCCTGCGCGGGCTCGCCGCGAGCGCCGCGTCCACGTCACCCCGGCGGATGATGTGCGGCTCGGTGTGGTAGCTGCCCTGGGCGATGGCGTCCTCCACCGTGAGGACCGCGGGCAGGGGCTCGTACTCGACCACCACCTGACGCGCGGCCTCGCGGCATGCGTCCACCGACTCGCCCACCACGAGCGCGACAATCTGCCCGTGGAACAGCACCTCGTCCCTGGCGAGCAGCGGCTCGTCGTGGCGGATGGGCCCGGTGTCGTTCATCCCCGGGATGTCCTCGGCGAGCAGCACCGTCACCACGCCGGGCAGGGCCCGAGCGGCCGTCGCGTCCCGGCGCAGGATTCGCGCGTGCGCATGCGGCGAGCACACCGGCCACACCTCCAGCATCGGCCGAGACTGCGCCACGTCGTCCACGTACTTCGCCGCGCCCGTGACATGCCCCAGCGCGCTCTCGTGGCGCAGGACACGCGTGGCGTCCGTGGGCACCTCACCGTCACCTCCGACGAAGCCCGGCGCCGCGTCCAGCGAGGGGCTGCGCTCACCCGTGAAGAACTTCTCGAACAGGCTCACGATGAGCCCGCGTCGGTACTCCGCGCTCCCGCGCAAGTCGCTGATGGGGGACAGCTCCGCGCCGAGCACCGGCAGCACCTGGTCCACGGTCTCCCGCGTCCACGGCTTGCCGACCAGCAGCTCCTCGGTGCGACGCGCGCGAATCGGGGTCGCCGCGACGCCGCCGTAGCCCAGCCGCGCCGAGCGCACCACGCCGCCCGAATCCACGTCCACGCAGAAGCCCGCCGCGACGATGCTGATGTCCAGCTCGCGCCGCTTGGACACCTTGAAGGAATCCGAACGCCGCGTCAGCCCGCTGTCCGCCGAAGGGCCGTGGGGGATGACGATGGCGCGCACCACCTCGTCCAGCTGGAGCGCCGTCTTGCGGTACGCGAGGAAGAACTCCGACAGGGCCACCGTCCGCTTGCCTCGCACCGAGGCCAGCACCAGCCGCGCGTCCAGCGCGAGCAGCACGGGCGCCAGGTCGCCGATGGGCGACGCCGTCACCAGATTCCCGGAGAGCGTGGCCCGCTGGCGGATCTGCCGCGACGCGAAGACGTTGAGCATCTTCGTCACCTCGGGCAGCGCCGAGCCGAGCGCGTCCTCCAGGTCGACGAGTGTCGCCGCGCCGCCCACGTGCCATCCATCCGCCTCGCGACGGATGTCGCGCAGGCCCTCCACCGCCTCGGTGGAGATGAGGAAGGGGTAGCGCCTGGCCTCCTTGGTGATGTCCACGCCCAGCTCGGTGGCGCCCGCGACGAGCATCGCCTCCGGGTGCGCGGCCTTCAGCGCGAGCAGCTCCTCCCACGACGTGGGCCGCAGGAACTTCTGTCCCTTCGCCTCGTAGCTCACGGACGACAGGGCCGCCGCGGGACCGCCGAGCGGCGTGCCGGGAATCGCGGTCAACCCCACCGCGGCGTCGCGCGCGGCGAGCGCCTCCATCATCGCGTCGCGGATGGGCCGGTAACCGGTACAGCGGCAGATGTTCCCACAGAGCTGGTCCGCCACCGTCTCCGGAGTACAGACGGCCGGACGCGAGTACGCCTCCGCCATGGAGACGACGAAGCCCGGCGTGCAGAAGCCACATTGCGAGCCGTAGTGCTTCACCATGGCCTGCTGCACGGGGTGGGGCTTCTCCCTCGAGCCCACGCCCTCCACGGTGACGATTTCACGGCCGGCCACCATGGGGACCAGGGTGATGCAGGCGTTGAACGCGCGCAGGTTGCGGTGGCCCTGGGCATCGCGGTCCACCATGGCCACCGTGCACGCGCCGCAGTCGCCCTCGGCGCAGCCCTGCTTCGTCCCCGTGGCGCCCCGGGCGCGCAGGAAGTCGAGCAGCGTGGTGTTGGGGGACACGTCGTCGACGCGGACGACGCTCCCGTTGAGCCGGAACTCGAACATGGTGCTCATTCTCCAGACGAGACCCCGCGCAGGCGGGGCGGCTCCGAGACGGACGGCTCGGGGCGGGTTTCGACGAAAGGCTGGTGGTGGAGCTGGAGCAGGCCCGCGGCGATGCTCACCGCGACCTCCTGGGGCGACTTGCCGCCCAGCTCCAACCCCATGGGGCACTGCACCCGGCTCAAGAGGCTCGCGGGCACGCCGCGCGCCTCCAGCCGCTGCCGGAACCGCGCCCACTTGGTCTTGCTGCCGATGAGGCCCAGGTAGCGCGCGGGCTTCTCCAGCGCCGCCGCGACGATGTCCTGGTCCAGGTCATGCCGGTGCGTCATCACCGCGACATAGGTGCGCCTGGCGTCCCACGTGGCGCGGGCGAAGAAGTCCTCCCACGGCTCGTCGTGGCGCGTCACGGAAGGAGGGATGCGCTCGCCCTGGAGCCACTCGGGGCGCTCGTCCACCAGGTGCACCCGGAAGGGGGTGCCCTCCAGGATGCGACACACCGCCTGGCCCACGTGGCCGGCGCCGAACAGGTACAGCCGAGGCCCGTGGTTGACGGGCTCCACGAAGACGTCCACCACGCCTCCACAACACTGGCCGAGCTTCGCGCCCAGCGGGTAGCGGTACGTGCGGGACTCGCCGCGCTCCAGGCACCCGCGCGCGTCGGCGAGCACCAGCTGCTCCAGGTGTCCGCCGCCCACGGTGCCGTGGAACACGCCGTCCCCGCGCACCAGCAGCTTCGCGCCGGGCTCGGCGGGGGTGCTTCCCTGACACATTGTTACGGTGGCCACGGCGAAGGGCGCACCCTCGCGCGCCCACTCGCCCAACTGGCGGACCCAATCCCACATGGTCCCCCAGAGTCTGCCACACCCTGTGTCCGGCGGGGATGGGTCCGCGTGCATCCTGTGTGGAATGGATGGCGGCCCGGCGGGCGGGCGGGCCCGGAAGTCTCAGGTCTCGAACAGGTGCGCCGCCATGAAGTCCACGAACACCCGCAGCTTGGGGGACAGGTAGCGGCTGGAGGGCCACAGCACCCGGAACGTGCCCTGGTGGTGGAGGTGGCTGTCGAGCACCTTCACCAGGGTGCCCTGCGCGAACTGCCGGCGCAGGGCGAAGTCCGGCAGGCAGGTGATGCCCAGGCCCTGCTCGGCGAGGTGGATGAGCGGCTCGATGGTGCTCGCCACCACCGTGGTGGGCAGCTCCACCTCCTTCTTGCGGCCCTTGCGGAACGGCCAGCGCTCCAGCTTGCCGGTGGTGGCGAAGCGGTGGTGCAGACACGCGTGCTGCTTCAGGTCCTCGGGCCTGCGGGGTGTGCCCCGGCGCGCGAGATAGTCCGGCGAGGCGACGAGGACCAGCCGGAACGTCCCCAGCACCCGCGCCATCAGCCGTGAGTCGCTGATGCTTCCGCCGCGCACCACGCCGTCGAAGCCCTCGTCGATGACGTCGACGAGCCGGTCCGAGAAGTCCAGGTCCAGCTCGATGTCCGGATACGCGCGCATGAACGCGCTCAAGGTCGGCATCATCAACATGCCCACCAGGGGCATGCTGATGCGCAGCTTGCCGCGCGGGGCCTCCTGCGTGCGCGCGAGCTCCAGCTCCGCGGCCTCGATTTCACAGAAGATGCGCCGGCAGCGCTCCAGGAAGAGCGAGCCCTCCGGCGTCAGGGTGATGGTGCGCGTCGAGCGGTGGAAGAGCCTGACCGACAGCCGCTCCTCCAGCCGCGATACCGCCTTGCCGATGGCCGACGACGACACCCCGAGCTGTCGTCCCGCCACGGTGAAGCTGCGCGCCTCCGCCGCCTGAACGAAGGCCTGCAGTGAGCCGAGACTGTCCATCCACCGCGCTCCGATTCCGGACATCCATGTCCGATGTGTTCCGAACTCTAGCGTGATGGTCCGCGAGCCCGCCCGAAATTACCTTGCTCGCCAACACCTCACGGTCGACGCGCACGGGCCCACCTCGCCTCTTCGGCACGAGGGCCTCCGTGTATCGACCTCATCCCCACAGGCCATGACCTCCTCCTCACTCCCTGTCGATGCCACCGAACCCGCGCTCCCACTCGGAGGGCTCCTCGCGCTGGCGATGGCGGCCTTCATCACCGTGCTCACCGAGGCGCTCCCCGCGGGGCTGCTGCCCCGGATGAGCGTGGACCTGGGCGTCTCCGAGTCCCTGGCGGGACAGCTCGTCACGCTGTACGCGCTCGGCACGCTGCTGACGGCGATTCCCCTCACGGCGGCGACGCAGGGGTGGCGACGCAGGCCGTTGCTCCTCGGCGCCATCCTGGGCTTCGCCGTCGTGAACACCGTCACCGCCGTGTCCTCCAGCTTCGCGGTGACTCTGGCGGCGCGCTTCCTGGCGGGGGTGTTCGCGGGGCTGCTCTGGGCGCTCGTCGCCAGCTACGCGGCGCGCCTGGTGTCCGAGCGACAGAAGGGCCGGGCGATGGCCATCGCGATGGTGGGCATCCCGCTCGCGCTGTCCCTGGGGATTCCGGCGGGCACGTTCCTGGGTGCGGCGGTCGGCTGGCGCGTCACCTTCGGAATCATGAGTGGCCTGACGCTGGTGCTCGTGGGCTGGGTGCTCGCGCGCGTGCCGGACTTCCCCGGGCAGCCCGAGGACCAGCGGCTGTCTCTCACCCGCGTGTTCCTGATGCCCGGCATCCGCCCCGTGCTGTTCGTCACGCTGGCGTTCGTGCTCGCGCACAACGTGCTCTACACGTACATCGCCCCGTTCCTAGGGGCGGCGGGGATGGCGGGGGACATCGACGTGGTGCTGCTCGTCTTCGGCGTGGCGGCGCTTGCCTCCATCTGGGGCGTGGGCGTGCTCATCGACCGGTGGCTGCGCGAGCTGGTGCTGCTGAGCACGGCGCTCTTCATCGCGGTGGCGGGGGTGCTCGCGCTGACGAGCGGGCTTCCCGCCCTGGTCCACGCGGGCGTCGCCGTCTGGGGGCTGGCCTATGGCGGCGTGGCCACGCTCTTCCAGACGGCCTCGGCGAAGACGGCCGGGGAGGCGTCCGACGTCGCGCAGTCCATGGTCGTCACGGTGTGGAACATCGCCATCGCGGGAGGAGGGCTTGTGGGCGGCGTGCTGCTCGACACGCTGGGGACGCGCTCGTTCCCGTGGATGCTGGTGCTCCTCCTGGTGCCCACGCTGCTGGTGGCCTGGAGGGCGCGGGAGCACGGCTTCCCACCCGTGCCCCGGCGCTGAAGTCTGAACGCGCCCGCGAGGCTTCGTGTCACATGCCTCGCGGGCGGAATCAGGGGCTCAGGCAGCGACCGCCGCGCCAGTGGCCCCGGCGCTCTTGCGCATCGGCTGGGCCTTGCCGTACGTCAGCGAGCGCCACACCCACTCCATGGGCCCGAAGCGGAAGCGCGACAGCCACAGGTGGCTGAAGGCGATCTGCACGGCGAAGACGCCCAGGCAGTAGAGGATGCACAGGCTGGGAGCCAGCTTCCCGAACAGCCCCAGGCCGTAGCCGTAGAACACGAGCACGCTGATGACGGACTGGCTCAGGTAGTTCGTCAGCGCCATGCGGCCCACGGGCGCCAGCACCGACAGGACGCGCTGGAAGGTCGCACGCTGGAAGAGCAGGGTGATGGCCAGCACGTACGTCGCCGCGAAGCCCAGCTCGCCCATCGTCCGGATGGGCGTCATCGCGAACGGCAGCCACGCGGGCAGCGCGTCCGGGTCCAATATCTTCCGGATGACCAGCTGCTGCACCACGGCGCCCACGCCGCCGCCCACGACTCCCATCGCCAGCGCTCCGTAGAGCAACCGGCGGAAGAGGGGCAGGTGCTGGGCGGCGTCATGGAAGAGACGCCGGCGCCCCACGTAGAAGCCCAGGAGGAAGCGACCCAGGAGCCCCACCGAGTGGAGGACCATGATGTGCAGGAACTCGACCCGGTGGAACGTCGCGCCCGCCTTGACGACATCCCACCAGCTCCCGTCCGTGAAGCTGGGGAACAGGGCGACCTTCAGCGCCGCCGAACGTTCGCTCTGCGCCTTCGCCAGCGCGGCGGCGGCCTCGGGGGTGGCGGCGAGCAGCTGCGGGAGCTTGAGGACGAAGGTGGTGAGCAGCGGGCCCACCACCAGCAGCGCTATCGCCCATCCCAGAATCGTGCGGTCGTCCCGCTTCCGGAACAACAACAGCCAGAAGCCGAGCAGCGCGTAGTTGCTCAGGATGTCTCCGTACCAGATGAGGTACAGGTGGCTGAGCCCCAAGGCCAGCATCACCACGAGCCGGCGGATGTAGAGCCGGGTGATGTCCGAGCCCCGGGCGTCCGCGCGCCCCAGCTGCACCGCGAAGCCCAGGCCGAACAGGAACGAGAAGATGGTGATGAACCGGCCGCCCACCAGGATGCCGAAGGCCGGCATGATGAGGCGGTCGATGAGCGAGCCTTGGGTGAACTGCGCCTCGAGCTGCTCCTTGGGGAGGAACGCCCGACCGCTGAACCACATGAAGGTGTTGGAGATGAACACGCCGCAGAGCGCGAAGCCTCGCAGCGTGTCGAGCAACGCCAGGCGCTCGCCTGAGTCTACCGGGCGGGCGTCGGTGGGGGTGGCCGACGAAGGAGCAGGGGTCATGTCTTGCGTAGATACGCTCGAACCCCCGTTTCATTGTCTGTATTCCGTGCTTGCGGCGGATACGGCGCTGACCCGGCAAGCCGGGTGGGCCTATACGCCGATGCGTGGGCAGATGTCCTTCACGATGCACGTCTCGCATCTGGGATTCTTGGCCGTGCAGGTGTAGCGGCCGTGCAGGACGGTGGCGGGGCCGAAGAAGGTCCAGGTGTCCTGGGGGACGAGCTTCATCAGGTCCTGCTCAATCGCCTCGGGCTTGTCGTGCTTCGTCAGGCCCAGGCGCTGGCTGACGCGGGCGACGTGGGTGTCGACGATGATGCCGGAGGGGAGGTCGAACGCGGTGTTGAGCACCACGTTGGCCGTCTTCCGGGCCACGCCGGGGAGCTTCACCAGCGCTTCCACGGTGCGGGGCACCTCGCCGCCGAACTGCTCCAGGAGCGCCCGGCTCATGGCCTGCACGGATTTGGTCTTCTGCTTGTAGAAGCCGGTGGGCTTGAGGTCCTCCTCCAGTTGGGCGGTGTCCGCGTCGGCGAAGGCCTGGGGGCCGGGGTACTTGGGGAAGACGGTGGCGGTGACGCGGTTGACGCGCTCGTCGGTGCACTGGGCCGCGAGGATGGTGGCGACGAGCAGCTCGAAGGGGGTGGACCAGTCAAGCTCGTAGCGTGCGTCGGGGTGCTGCTCGCGCAGGCGCTCGAGGAGGAGGGCGGCTTTCTCGGCGGGTTTCATGGGGTGTGTGAGCGCCACCCTACCTGAGGCATCTGACATCCGGGGCTTGGATTCGCGTTTTCCCCAACGGCATTGTCCGGGGGCAGTCCATGGGAGTGCGTGGGTAGTGGGACTGGCAGCAGCTCACTGCGAACCTGCAATTGTCGAAGGACTAGAGATGCGCTTCTTCCGACTCGACCCTATCGATGATGCGGCGGCCACCCAGTGGCGATGGTCGCTGGACGCGAAGCGTCGTTGGGGGCTTCCCGGAACGGAGTGTCCCCGGTGCCACGCCGGGCCGATGACCATCGCGCTCAACTACCCGAGCGTCGATTTGTCCGGGCTTCCCGAGGAGCGGGCGTACCGAAAGGCCCGGTTCGTGCCTTGGGACGAATATGCGCCGTTGAGGGACCGAATCCTGCCGCTCCTCCCACCGGGCGCTGTCGTACGCCCCGGGATGGGAATGGGGCCGTTGGAGGGGCGAGTCCGCGGCCGTCCGGCGCCCCTGTCGATGGATGCTCCGTGGAATCTGTACGCCCAACCCACTGGCGTGGAGCGGCTCCTCTCGGCGAACCTACGCGGCATCAAGCCCGTGCCGACGGCGACGAAGACTCCTCGCGACGTGCCGCCGCTGCTCGAGTTCGAGCTTCAGGTGGGCGGCGACTACGTCCCCGAGTGTCGTCCGCTGCCGATGGGCGAGTCGTGCCCGGTGTGTGGTACCCAGCCACGGTCGGCCCCATCGATTGATGAGGAATGGCTCGATGCCGATTCGATGCCGGTAGAGGATGTCTTCCGGTTTCGCTGGAACCCCGCCGTGACTCTCGCGAGCGAGCGCTTCGTCGAAGTGCTTCGCGGCCTGGGTGACACAGGCATCCGAGTGGCGGAAGTGGTGGTGGGCAGGCCAGCAGGGGCTGGCGTCGTCTCGACTTGAGCTTCAGTCTGGCCTTCTCCGAGCCGCCTCAGCCGTTGAAGGAGCGCGGGGGGCGGGGGTGGAGCGCCCGCGCTCCACGGCGTCCAGGCGGGCCATGGTCTGCGCGTACAGGTGGTCCAGCTTGGTGTGTAGGTGTGTCACTTCCAGGCCGGCGCGGATGTTGGCCTCGTACTCGACGTCCGAGCGGATGCGGTCCTTGGCGGCCTGACGGCTCTGGCTGATGAGGACGAAGCAGGACAGGAAGATGGCCTCCAGGCTGACCACCATGGTGAGCAGGCCGAAGGGGAACGGGTCGAACGCGTGGAACCCGGGGATGAAGTCCAGGTTGATGGAGATCCACACCGCGAACCAGGCGGCGTGCAGCAGCATGAAGGTGAACGTGCCGCTGAAGGCAGAGAGGCCGTCCGCGAGCCGCTGGATGGGGGTGAGCCGCTCTTCCACGGTCTCGTTGGGGCTGAGGGTGGGGCGGCTGTGGAGCATCTTGTCCGCCTCGCGCAGGCGCCGGCCGATGGCGGTGAGGACGTCCATGGCGCTGGAGGGGTGGCGTTGGAAGAGCAGTTGGAGGTCGGCGCGGTCGACCTTGAGGGCGTGGGTGTCCTGGATGGCGCGGGCGTCGGCGCTGCGCGGGTCTCCGTCGAGCAGGGACAGCTCCCCGAAGAAGTCACCGCGGCGGGCGGTCTCGAAGACGATGACCTGGCCGGTGGTGTCCTCGACCGATATCTGCACCTCGCCGGCGCTGACGATGTAGATGGCGCCGCCGGGGTCTCCGCGGGAGAAGACCTTCTCTCCGGCGGAAAGGCGGACCTCTTCGAGCTGGGCGGCGAGCAGCTCGCGCTCCTCGTCGTCGAGGGCGGCGAAGAGGGGGACTTCCTTGAGCAGGGCGACGTCGGCGGGCATGACGCGGAGGTCCTCGCGGAAGGGATGCCCCCGCACGCTGGCACCTTCCGGGCCCGCCGCCCAGCGTCCCCGTGTCATGGGGATGTCGAGCCCCGGGCCCGTGACGGGGCGCTGGTGAAAAGGCGGGGCGGGTCCTCGGAAATCCGAGGGCAGGCGGGAAGGGGACAAGGCCAAACATCTGAAGTTCCAGGCCCGTGGCATGTGCATGGCCCTTGCTTTCGGAGGCGAACCTTCTTGCTCCCGAAAGGTCTGGTTCATGGCTTCATCGACGTCGCTGAAAGCTTTCATGTTCGCGGTGGTGTGGGGACTGGCGGGCTGCCATTCCGACGAGCAATCCCCGGCCGAGCGGGAGCCGCCTCCACCGGGGGCGCTCGTCGCCTCGGAGAAGGAGCGGGTGAGGTCTCCCTCCGTCTCCGACACGGACTTCGCCGCGCTGGTCGCCGGCAACACCGACTTCGGCGTGGCGCTCTACCGTCGGCTCGCCGAGCCTGGAGAGAACGCCGCCGTGTCTCCCCTCAGCATCACCCGGGCCTTCAGCCTGGTGTATGCCGGAGCACGCGGCGAAACCCAGGCGCAGATGGCACGGACGCTGGGCTTCACGCTGCCCTCTGAGCAGCTGCACCCGGCGCTCAATCGGCTGGACCTGGCGCTCCAGGAGCAGGTGGGGCAGGCCCATGGCGACAAGGGGCCGGCGCCGACGCTCCGCGCGGTGAATGCCCTCTGGGGACAGCAGGGCTATCGCTTCGAGCCCGCCTACCTGGACGTGCTCGCCGAGCACCACGGCGCGGGCTTGCGCACGGTGGACTTCGCCGCGGACCCGGACGGCGTGCGCCGCGCCATCAACGACTGGGTCTCCGGCGTGACGGCTGACCGCATCCAGGACCTGATTCCCCAGGGAGAGGTGCGCGCCGACACGCGGCTGGTCCTGGCCAATGCCCTCCACTTCAAGGGGGCCTGGCGTACGCCGTTCCCTGCCCAGGCCACGAGCCCGAAGACCTTCCATGGCCTGACGGGTGGCACGACGCAGGTCCCGATGATGCACACCTCGTGGTCGTTCCCCTTCGCGCGTGGAGAGGGCTATGACGCGATCGCGCTTCCCTATGTGGGCCGCGCCTTTCGCATGCTCGTCATCGTCCCCGACGCGGGGCGCTTCCAGGAGGTGGAGCAGCGCCTGTCCGCCGCGTTCCTGGACACCGTGCGAGCGAACCTGAGCGAGCGGCACATGCTGCTGCGCTTTCCTCGCTTCGAGGTGCGGCAGTCAGCCGCCCTGGTGGATGCGCTGCGCTCCCTGGGAATGGAGGATGCCTTCTCCGACCGCGCGGATCTGTCTGGCATCACGAGTGAGGAGCGGCTGATGCTCACTGGCGCGCAACATCAGGCCTTCATCGCCGTGGACGAGGCGGGCACCGAGGCCGCCGCCGCGACCGCCGTCGAGTTCGGGCCCGTGTCGCTTCCTCCCGAAGTCCACGTGGACCGCCCGTTCGTGTTCGTCATCGAGGAGGTGGCGACGAAGAGCGTGCTCTTCCTGGGTCGGGTCGTGAGCCCTTGAGGCGACGAAGTGAGAGAACCTGGCTGTGATGTCGAGGGAGTTCCAGGCGGGCTTCCCAGGAATGGAGGGCCATGTTATCTCCCAGGTCAAGTCGACTAGACCTTGATGCCGGCGCGCTCCGGTGACGGAGAGGCTCGTTGACCGTGAGCCCAAGCCCTGCGGTCAGGAGGATTCAGCGCCATGTCGAAGCGTCCGGGAGATGAATCGACGACGGAGGAGCTGCCCTCCAGTTTCCCCGTCGGAGCCGAACACGGCGCGTCGCGCATCCACTTCGAAGTGGAGGGCGTGCGCTACGAAGGCGTGAGGGAGCTGGAGGTGCGGCCGAATGGGGAGCGGCTCCTCGTGGTGGAGCGGCGCGTGGGGGATGGGAGCCTTCCAGGACCCTGCCTGGTCCGTCAGCTCGCCAATCCCTCCTCGTTCCTCCAAAGACAGAGGCTGTACGAAGAGGTGCAGTTGGCTTTCCGCCTCAGCCACCCCAACATCGCGCAAGTCTTCCATGTGCAGACGGATGAGGTGGCGGACGCGGCCTACGCCGTCATGGAGTACGTGGCGGGACCTTCACTGGAGACGCTGGTGTGCGCCGCCCTGGTGCGGGGCCAACCCCTGTCGGTGGGCTTTGGCTTGTACGTCGGGGTGGAGGTGGCGGACGCGCTGCACCATGCCCATACGTTGACCTCCGACACGGGGGCTCCCCTGGGAATCATCCACCGCGACGTGAGTCTTCGGCACATCGCCCTGGGCCTTCACGGAGAGGTGAAGGTGCTGGACTTCGGGGCTGCGTACTCGCTGCTGGTGGGGCGCGAGGAGTCGCCGGAGAGCCTGTTGAGAGGGGATGTGGCGTATTCCAGTCCCGAATACCTGCGCAAGGACCCGCTGACGCCGCGCTCCGACATCTTCAGCTTGGGCGTGATGCTGGTGGAGGTCCTCACGGGCAAGCACCTGTTCGAGGTGCGGGACGTCCCGGTGGTGGCGAAGCAGACGCGGCTGCGCACGGAGGCGCCCCCCTCGCTGCCGCTGGCGCAGATGCAGGCCCTCATGGAGACGTTCGGCCCGGACGTCGTCGAGGATGCGGTTGCGACCCTCGGCGACGACCTGAAGGCGGTGCTGCACACCGCGCTGCGGGTCAACCCCCAGGAGCGCTTCGCGACGGCGGCGGACCTGCGGGATGCGCTGCGAGGCGTCGCCCACACCCGGCTCCCCCAGCCCTATGGCCGCGCGGAGGCCGCCAGGGAGGCGGCGCAGGTCGTGTCCGCGGGCGGGCAGCTGCGTGACCAGGTGGAGTTCGGCGAGGCCGGCCTCTACCCGGCGGGGTTGGAGCGACACGAGCTGGGGCTCGGGAAGGAGTAGGCCGCTCGGCCTGCGTCGCTTCAGCGGGCGAACTCCGTGGCGACGCGGAGGAGGGCGTCCAGCTGGCCCGCGTCGAGCTTCCTCGCGACGAAGATGAGCCGGCGCAAGGTGGTGTCGTCCTCCGGCCGGGGCCGCGCCGCACGGGACGAGGACTCGGTGAGGCCCAGCAGGTCCTCCGGGGAGACCATCAGCTCGACGCAGAGCTTCTTCATCGTCTCGACGCTGGGAATCATGTGCCCGCGTTCGATCCGGCTGTAGACGACGGAGTTCAGCCCCACGCGCTCCGCGACCTGGACCTGGGTCAGGCTCATCTGCTCCCGCGCGAGTCGGACGATGGAGCCGAGGTGGATGGCAAGCTGTTGGTTCATGGGTACAGGAGAGTATACCTGAGTCGCGGGTCGTGACGTCGGCCGGCGCCAGTGAGGGTGTCGCATGCGCGGGGTCGCGGTCCTGCTGTCCGACAGTGTCGCCGCGAGGATGTCTCCGTGAGGGTCGAAGGCCCTCCGGCTGTGCTGTCCCCGGGTGACGTGGTGCAGGGCTACACGGTGGTGCGGCAACTGGACCGGGGCGGCTTCGGCACCGTGTACCTCGCGATGAACGACGGACAGGCCTGCGCGCTGAAGCTGGTGGAGCGGCGGCGCGTGGAGGGGCGGGTCGAGAAGGAGGTCTCCATCCTCTTGCGCCTGAGACATCCCAACGTGGTGGGGCTTCGCGGCTTCTCCTACTGGCGCGCGGGGGAGCGTGACTTCGCCCTCATCGCCATGGAGTACGTGGAGGGGCGGAAGCTGGGCGAGTGGGTGCGGGTGGAGAACCCCTCGGCGCGGCGGGTGGCGGAGGTGACGCTGGATGTGGCGCGCGCGCTCGAGGCCTCGCACGCGGCGGGAGTGGTGCACCGGGACGTGAAGGACGCCAACGTCATGGTGCGCGGCGCGGATGGACTGGCGGTGCTGGTGGACTACGGCATCGGGGACTACAGGGGCGCTCCTGGCGTCACCCAATCCCTGTTGCCGCCCGGGACGCTGGAGTACCGGCCGCCGGAGGCCTGGCGCTTCTGGAAGCAGCACCTGGGGCAGCCGTCGAGCGCGCGCTACGTGTCTGCTCCGTCGGACGACATGTGGGCGCTGGGTATCGTCCTCTATCGACTCCTCACGGCGAGGTGGCCCTTCGACTCGGGGAGCGACGCGGAGTACGTCGAGGGCGTCATGGGCAGGTCGCCTGTGCCCCCGCATCTCGTCAACCGCTTCGTCCCGGAGCCGTTGGGCGTGCTGTGCATGCGGCTGTTGGAGAAGGAGCCTTCCGCGCGATCCGACGCGAGCGCGGCGTGTGCGGCCCTGGAGGCGTTCCTGTCCGGAGCGGACGGTGAGGCCTGGCGCACCCCCTTGTTCGAGGCGGAGGGCCCGAACGCGGCCACCACGGAGAATGAGGGCAAGGTGGATGGGTTCGCGCGGTGGGCGAGGCGCCCCTTGCGCAACCTGCGCCGTGGCAGGGGGCTCGGGCCGGAGCTGCTGGAGGAGGTCGTGCCCGTGGAGGCGCGGCCGCCGAGCCTGGTGCTCGAGGCTGGGGCGGAGGCCGCACCCGTGGCGGAGTCCCCGAGGGCGGAGCCGGTGGCGCCCGTCGTCGAGGTGGCGCGGAGGCCGTTCCTCTCCCGGCCGAGGATGGGGCGCGGGCTGGGGGTGGCACTGCTGGCCGCCGCCCTGGCGGCGGGAGGACTCCTCTCGCAGCGGGCACCCCAGTCTCCGGCCCTCTCCGTCCCAGGCCAAGAAGTAGCGGCGCCTGCAAAGAAACCACAAGCTGCCCCGGCCGCAGCTCCCACCGGGCCGGAGGCAACACCTGCGGCCGTCGCGCCTTCCGCGATGATGACCGAGGTGACTGCCGCCGTGACCACGCCCAAGAGTGACACCCCTTCCTCCTCGCCAGCGCCCGCCAGGAAGGTCACGAAGAGCGCTGGCGTGGCCCTTTCGGTGACGGCCCTCTGCACGACGCTCGCGTGCTCCGGGGCGCAGGTGCGCCCTGCTCCGGAGCCCGAGCCGTGCCCGGAAGGCGCTGTGGAGGGGATGCGGAAGCTGGGCATGAAGATTGGGGGAATGAGTGAGGGGGCGAGCTTCCTCCGCGGAGAGCAAAAGTTCGTTACGGTGAGGGAAGGGCCTGCACAGATCATCCTGGGCTCGGACATGGCCACACTGTCTGGGCGGATCTTCGTGGCCGACCGCGTCTATGTCCGACTCACGCGAGCGCGTTTTCGCGGAGAGAGCTTCCCGGTGTGCCTGGAAGGGGAGGACACCTCGGGAAACCTCGGACTGGCGCTCAAGGAAGGAGGAGGGGATTCGGGAAAGGCTCG
Source organism: Myxococcus sp. AB025B (assembly GCF_006518215.1). Lineage (NCBI taxonomy): Bacteria > Pseudomonadati > Myxococcota > Myxococcia > Myxococcales > Myxococcaceae > Myxococcus > Myxococcus sp. AB025B. The sequence continues at coordinate 2,477 of NZ_SRLW01000172.1, read as the reverse complement.
CGTGTACTCTGGGTTCTATGTCCGTGCGGTGAGTGAGTTTGAATGAAGTGTCGCTGGTGGGCGGACGCTCGTGGGTCGCCAGCGGTGTCGCTGCTGGCTGGGTCGAGGAGAAACGTCGCGTGCATCATTCAGTGTCGGCCGTGCTGCTTTTCCTCTTCCTCGCAGGAGAAGGGGCGGCGCTGGCGCAGTCGCCCTCATCCCCCGTGGGACTCAGCGTTCGCCGAATCGAACTGGTCTCGGATGATGCGCAGCCAGCGATTGAAGTGGCGGTGAGCCCTGGGCTCTCGACGGTGTTCCTCTTTGACTCGGAAGTGAACCGAGAAGGACTGACGCTCGAGGGGCGCGAGCGCTTCGCGATGCTGGACGCTGGGCTCAGCACATTGCGCCTGGTCCCATCCGAGAAGATCTCGGCGGGAGAACGGCTCAAGTTGACGGTCCGCTTCCAGGATGGAGCAGCCCCTGTGAGTGCGACGTTCGTCTTGGTCGCACATCCTGCGAGGTCGGAGGCGCATGTCGAGGTCTATCGACGCAAGCGGCGAGTCGAGACGTACCAGGAGGAAGTCCGGCAGGCGCGACTCGAGGCTGAGAAGTGCAGAGAGGAGAATGAGCACTTGCGCGCGGCGCGAAATACACCCGATGGGTTGACGGGTCTCATCTCGACAGGAGTCCTCGGCCGACGAAGCGTTGAATTCCGCGATGTGACCGATGGTGTTCCCCTGGGCCCTGGAGGAGCAGCAGACAAGCACTCTGTATATGCGTACCGAACTGCCCGCAGGGTGGCTGTCGTGGTTGCTCTCATGTCACGACGGGACGCCCAGCCGTGGGCCGCAGTGGGGGCGATGCTCAGGGGCAAGGGCAACGAGGAATTGAAGGTGCTCCAAGTATGGCAGTCCGGCCCCTTGGCCGCGGGTTCGGCGCTCCAGCGAGTGGTCGTAGAGGCCGAGGCTGCAGAGGAGACTCCGCAGGGGCGCTTTACGCTCACGCTCTGGGATGCGGACATGCGGCGCACCGTCACCCTGAGCAACATCACCTTTCCGTAGCCGGCGAAGGCTGCCGCCAGGACAGCACGGATTTCCTCGTTCGGCCTTGTGCGGAATGCCGTTTCCAGGTTCAATCGACTAGACAAATAGGTCTAGTTCGCTTCGACGAGCCCTGGAGGACGACGTGTTCCCCACTGTGATGGAGTGCCTTCGCGCGACTGCGCGCTTCCCAGGTGGCCACGGAGCGCGTCCGGAGGGCGGCGCGCTGGATCCGCCTTCCTGATTCTTCACGAAGCACTCGTTGGGCGCGCTCCGCGCGCGGAGGCCTTCGGTACCGCCCGGTGAGGCGCGTGCTGACGGTCGTCGTGCGCCCAGTCGCCGTCCGCGCTTCGTCGGGCTGCATGCCTGACGCCCGCTGAGGACCCGGTCCTCGGCCATCCCATCCGTACGTCTGGAGTCATGCACGGAGCCAGGTCTTCCTGGCGCCGCGACGTGACACGTCTGTCCATGGCAGGGCCCGGCTGCCTGCTCATGACTCCTGCAATGTCATCCATCCATCCACCCTCGGCCCGGCGCCCTGTCGGACCGGACGGGGGGACCTCTGCCCTCGCTTGGGGGCTTCTCAGGAGATGTCGATGTTCATGCGCTGGGCCGTCGTGTTGCTGTGGGTGTTCCCCGGAGCGGTGTGGGCAGAGGAACTGGCCGTGCCCGAGGACCCCGTCGCGCGGGATGAGGACCTCGTCTTCCTCGAGCCGGACGTGGACGAGTTGCTCGAGCCTGTCGTTGAAGACGACGAGGCCGGACAGGAGGAGGACTCGGGCTCCGGCTGGGCGAGCAGGCTGAGCCTGGAGACCACGACGTGGATGTTGCTGCCCCGGAGAGGTGCAGGGTCGGCGGAGGGCTTCCTTCAGGTCCACCCACGACTGGAGGTCGTCAATCCAGGCCTGCTCCAGCTCGAGCTGGGCGCTTCAGTGCGACTGGGCCTGTGGGGCGGAGCGGCGGGCGCCAGCCTGGTGCGGAAGGAGGACTGGGACGAGCTCTCCGACTGGGGCCAGGTGGTGCAGACCCTGATGGTGGGAGGCGACGCGCCGAACTTCGTGTGGGTGGGCACGCTGAAGTCTTACACGCTGCTGTCCGGGCACCTGGTGCGCCGCTACAACAACCGGGGCAACCCCGACTACAACCCAGCCGGCGCGGTGGTGACGGGGATGCTGAGGCCTTTCTACGTGGAGGCCTTCGCCTCGGACATTCTGGGCGCGCGCCTGATGGGAGCGGAAGTCGTCCTGGACGTGCGGCACATCCTCTTGGGCCGCCAGCCGTACCCCATGAAGTACGCCCTGTCGTTCTCCGCGGTGCATGACTGGGGCGAGGCGGGAGGGACGTCGGAGCCGCTGACGCTGGCCCACCTCGACGGGACAGCCATCCTCGTGAGCCACCGCCAGGGGCCAAGGGGCTTCGAGCTGCAGGCGAACGTGGGCTGGGGCGGGCGCCCCGGAG
>NZ_SRLW01000171.1:0-21289 GCF_006518215.1 Myxococcus sp. AB025B | reverse complement strand
CCCCCGCACCGAGCGCGGTGCCCCCGCCCTCCGGGAACTCCGCGCGCCTGCGCTCCGCGATGGGCAACATGTTCGGCGCGGCCCATGGCAAGGGCGGACTGGGGGTCAAGGGCAGCGGCTCCGGTGGCGGTGGCGTCGCGATACTGGGTGGCAAGAGCAGCGGCATCGCGGGTATCGGCAGCATGGGGCGCGGCAGCGGACGCCTCGCCGGCTCGTCCCGAGGTCCTGATTCGGACGCCACTTCCAACCAGGAGGGCTACCGCGACCACGGCGTGAATCCCTTCGTCGTCACGGAAAAGGACCGCCTCTCCACGTTCGCGGCGGATGTCGACACGGCCTCGTACACGCTGGCGCGGCGCAAGCTGAAGGAGGGCACCCTGCCACCGCGTGAAGCCGTGCGCGTGGAGGAGATGCTCAACTACTTCCGCTACACGTACCCCGCGCCCGCACCGGACGAGGCCCCCTTCGCCGTGCACCTCGACGCCGCGCCCTCCCCCTTCACTCCCGGACGTCACCTGCTGCGCGTCGGCGTGCAGGGCAAGCGCCTGAGCGTCTCCGAGCGCAAGCCCGCGCACCTCACCTTCCTCGTGGACGTCTCCGGGTCGATGCAGTCCCCGGACCGCCTGCCGCTCGCGAAGCGCGCCCTGCGGATGCTCGTGGACCAGCTCCGCGACGGCGACACCGTGGCGCTCGTCACCTACGCGAGCGCGGTGCGCCGTGTCCTCCCTCCCACGGGCATGGAGCACAAGGCCCGCATCCACGCCGCCCTCGAGGACCTGACCGCGGGCGGGAGCACCGCGATGGGCTCCGGCATCCAGCTGGCCTACCAGGAGGCGATGAAGACGCTGGATGGCGAGTCGGTGTCGCGCGTCGTCATCCTGTCCGACGGCGACGCGAACGTGGGGAGCACCTCCCACGAGGAGATCCTGAAGACCATCCGGGGCCACGTGAAGGAAGGCATCACCGTCACCACGGTGGGCTTCGGGATGGGCAACTACCAGGACACGATGATGGAGCAGCTCGCGGACCAGGGGAACGGCAACCACCACTACGTGGACTCGCTGATGGCCGCACGGCGCATCTTCGTGGAGCAGCTCGGAGGCACGCTGGAGGTCATCGCGAAGGACGTGAAGCTCCAGGTGGAGTTCGACCCCAAGCAGGTGTCCCGCTATCGCCTCGTCGGCTACGAGAACCGCGACATCGCGGACGAGGACTTCCGCAATGACCGCGTGGACGCGGGAGAGCTGGGCTCGGGCCACTCCGTCACCGCGCTGTACGAGCTGGAGCTCATGCCCGGCGCGGGCGAGGGCCTGGCCACGGTGCGCGTGCGCGCCAAGCGCCCTCGTGGAGAGAGCGCCTCCGAGCGCGCCTTCCCCTTCCCCGCCAGCGCGCTCTCCCCCACGTTCAAGCAGGCCCCTTCGGACCTGCGCTTCGCGACCGCGGTGATGGGCGCGGCGGAGCTGTTGCGGCGCAGCCCTCACGCGGAGAAGTGGAGCCTGGACCAGGTGCGGGAGATCGCGCGCTCCGCGACGCCCTCGGGCAACGAGGAGCGGGAGGAGTTCCTCGCGCTGCTGGGCGAGGCGCATCACCTGCTGCGCGACGTGGCCGCGCGTTGAGTCAGGAACAGAGGGCACCGGGGGCACCGCGCCTCCAGACGGAGCACCTGGGGTACAATCGATCCTTCACCCCTCGCCCCTGGAGCCCTCCATGCACTCCGCGACGCAGGCAGAGATCGACGAGTCCCATGCGCAATTCCGAGGCGCCTGGCGGAAGCTGGCCCTGGGCGGCAGGGCGGGCGAGGTGGTGGAGCGCCCCGAGGTCTTCATCGCGTCGAGCCATGTCTCCTGGGCGATGATGAACGCGGCCTTCCTGCGCGCGCCCGCCACGACGGAGCAGGCGCTCTCGGCCGCCGTCGCGTCCGCGGCCCGCTACTTCTCCACCGGCCGTCATCCGTGGACGTTCGTCGTCTCGGACGACTGGCTCGCGCCCCAGGTGCGCGAGCGCGCCGAGTCCATCCTCGCCTGGTACAAGCTGCGCCCGCTCACCACCGTCACCGGCATGGTGTGCGAGCGGCTCTCGGAGCCCGTGCGCGCCCTGCCCTCGCTCGACGTGCGCCCCGTGAAGGACACCTGGGGACGCCAGGCCGTGGCCGACATCAACTCGCTCGCCTACGACGTGAGCCGCGAGTCGGGGCGCGAGGCCCTGGACGCGGAGGCCCTGTACGACGAGGAGACCCGAGGCTTCGTGGCCTGCCGCGAGGACGCGCCCGCGAGCAGCACCGTGGTGCTACGGGTGGACGGCCTCGCATACATCGCGCTCGTCGCCACGTCCCCCGGCCACCGGCGGCTCGGCGCCGCGGAGCTCGTCATGAGGCACGCGCTGCGCGAGGCTCGCGACACGTGGGGCATCGAGCGCTCCGTGCTCCACGCCACCGACGCCGGCGCGCCCGTGTATCAACGCATGGGCTATCGCCCCGTGACGCGCTTCCGCATGTACGAGGCCCCCGCGCCTGGCAGCACCTGACACGCACTCGGCTCTCGCCACGAGGACGCTCTCACCCCTCCCTCGCGAACGAGGGCTCTGCACGAAAGCCCACCCTGGAGGGCACGAAGGACCCATGGGCCCGAGGCCTCATCATTCTCGCGGTACCAATCCAGCAATGCGCGACAGCCTGGCGAAGAAACGTGACCTCACGAGAACACCGTCACCTTTTTCTGCCGGGCCTGAAAGCGCGCGGCCTCCTGGGGATGAGAGGGCGAGAGGCGGCGGCGGATGCGCTGACCCAGGCTCGTGAAACCGCGTGGCTGTGGCAGACTTGGTCTCCAGGGGGATCGCCGGAGACAAGAGGCGCCGCAGCACACGGGAGTCCGCGAATGGCGACGTGGAATGACCTCATCCTGGCCACACCTCGACAGGTGAACGGCAGGCATCAGGAAGAGGGGCCGGTGGCGCTGCAGGAGGCGCTGCTGGGAACGGAGGGAGAGCAGCTGGTCCTGCTGGGCCATCTGCACCGGGAGCCGCACCTGCTGCGCGAGGGCGCCTTCCACGCGGGCCGCGCGCACCTGGAGGCCTCCACCCGGCCCACGTGTACGCGCGACGAGCGGCTGGAGCAGATCAGGGCCGCGGGCCACCGCTTCACGGAGGCGCTGGGCGCCGAGCGCGACACGGCCCGCGTCTCGCTCATCTCCCTGCACCTGGGCCTGTGCCGGTTGCTGCTGGGCAGCCCGAAGGACGCGCGCGAGTGGCTGGGGATGGCGAACCAGTCCGCGGTGGAGACGCTCAAGGACATCCTCACCGAGGCGACGGGTGAGCAGGGCTTCACCCGCAACCGGCTGCTCGGGGGGATGCTCAACTTCGTGATGTTCTTCACCAGCTCCGCCACGCTCGGCGCGGGCTACCTGGTGTGGGATCGCGTGATGAGCAAGCGCTCGGACAAGGTGCTGCGGCGCGCGCTCGCGAGGATGGAGCCGCTGGCGGGCTACATCGACGCCCTGCGGGAGATGCGCCTGCGCCTGGGTGAGCCCGCCTCCAGCGTGCCGCGCTACGTGGTGACGCACACCGTGGACGACAGCCAGTGCCTGTCGCGCATCACCATCCGCACGCTGGTGGGGGAAGGCGAGGCCGTGGACTTCAACGGGCGGGAGACCCGCCGCGTGTCCAGGACCGGCTCGGAGCGCACCACCCCGCTCATCCGCTGAAGGCATGCGCGGAGGCAGCGGCGGAAGCCCCTGCCCCCGTGAAGCCGCTCAACCGCGAACGCCCGGAGTCACGGCGCGGGCGTGGAGACGACGCACAGCTTCACCGAGCCGGAGCGGACGCCGCCGCGGCTGTCCCGAGCCGTCATGGTGACACTGCAGTTGTTGCACGCGCCGGACGGCACCTCCGTCGGCGTGAAGTTCGAGGACTGCCCGGTCGGCGTGCTGAACGTGCCGGGGCAGGACGCGGTCCACTGGTAGGTCACCGCATCGCGCTCCTGGTCGAACACGTTCGCGATGACGGCCGTGCTCTGTCCGAGCACCACCCGGCCCTCGCTCGCGTGCACGTAGAGCACCAGCGGCGGCCTGTTGAAGCTCACGTGGACCTCCGCGCTCCCGCCCGGAGGAGGCGGCGCTCCGACGACCTCCACCGTGAGGCGCGCGGTGCTGACGCCATTGCGCTGGTCGCGCACCGTCAGCGTGAGCGTCACCGTCTGCGGCGACGTCGGCGCCGTCCACGTGGGGTTGGCCACCGAGGTGCTGCTCAGCTGCCCCGCCGTGGCGCCCCACGAGTACGACAGCAGGTCGTTCGGCACCGGGTCATGCGCCGTGGCGCCCAGCGTGAGCTGCTCCCCGACCACCACCGTGCTCGACGACACCGACACCGAGTCGATGATGGGCACGTCGTTGTCGTCGTGGTGGCCGAACGTCATGTCATGCAGCGTGACGGCCACCAGCGCCGTCTCGCCCCCGACGATGGTGACGCCCGTCGCCTGGCCCTGGTACTCGAGCCCGTTGTTCGCCGCGAAGGCCGACACCGTGAGCGTCCTGTCGGTGCCCGCGGGAATCCCGGCGATGGTGCCTCCCCAGACCGAGCCCGTCTTCACCAGGTCCTGCTGGATGTCCGCGAAGTCCGCGCCGGAGACGACCACCTGGATGCGGACGACGCTCGACTCCGTCGCCGCCGCCTCCTGGTCGCCAATCACCAACTGCACGGCCCCCGACTGCGAACCGGAGCCACAGCCCACCACCATCGCCAGCAGGAAGCCGACGACGCAGACACTCTTCGCCATGCGCATGGATGTTCCCCTTCTCGCACGCAGACACGAACCGTCTGGCCGTGCGCGAGGGCTCAGCCTGCAACAATGGCAGACACGCCGGAAGTGGAATCAGACCCAATCACAACCGGGGCCGGGTGGACACCCGTGCGCAAATCATGCGCGTCGGTTTTGGACCACCCACCCGGCCCACGTGTCAGGGAGGGATGGGTCATTCCGGATGCCTCCGAAAGCGCCCCACGCCACGAGACGATGTTTCACGGACCCGACAACTCCCGGGGAAAGGAGGAGTGAACAGACATACAGGGAGTGCACGAGAACCCACCCTCGTGATAGAGACGCGCGCCGAACCAATCACCTGGGAGTCTCTTCATGACCTCGGCTGTCCGAAAGCTTTGCGCCCTCGCGCTGTTCCTCGCGTCCTCGTCGTCCTTCGCCATCGAGCACTGGGCGGATGGCCGCGCGTCGCTGCACTCCTGCCTGTACGCCAGCGCCTACGAGGCGGAGATCCGGATGTCGTACCGGAACCTCTCCCTGCCGTGGGGCACGTCGGTGGAGCTCATCCACGGCTGGGGCGGGCTGGACAACTGGGTCGCGTTCGACTGGGACAACACGCAGACGGTCGCCGCGCCTGCGTCCGCGCCGTGGACCTGGACGGTGACGGTGCGCAGCTTCATCTCCCACCGCACGTCCCCCAAGTGGTACGACAGCTTCAACTTCGTGTGGAAGGTCACCCTGCCCGGCGGCAGCGTGTTCTACGAGAAGGGCAACGGCTCCACCTTCGGCTTCTACTCGGCCAACCTGGGTGACATCGCCGAGCGGCCCTGCACCAACAACTCCAGCTTCTCCGGCCCCCCGTTCGCGCTGACCATCACCTCCATCGAGCGGTGGTAGTCCCCTCCGGGCAGGGCTGCTCCTCGGGGCCGCCCTGCCCTGCTGTACGTCCGCGCCGTGCTGGACGTGTCCACACGCTCGCCACCGCGCATGAGCGCTGACGGCGCAATCCCAGTCACGAGCGCATGGTCTCCCCGGGCCCATGCCATTCATTGTCATCCGCGATAGGCTTCACTCGCATCCTTCACCTGAATCGCTCGCGGAGGTATCCATGGAGACGAAGCGCATGGTGGCGGTGGTACTCGGAGCTGGGACCGTTCTGATGGCCTGTGGCGGCCCGCTCGAGGACACGACCACGTCGGAGGAGACGCTGGGCGAGCAGAGGGCGGGGCTCACGGCGTCGCTCTTCTGCTCGCAGGGCCTGGCTCGGGTTTACTGCGATGCTCTCGTCACCGAGGGCATCGCGCCGTTCACCTATACGTGGACCCTGCGGACCTACGTCGAGGCAACGGGCAGGTACTACACGTCCGGCCCCATGCCGGGAGTTGCGAGCCGCAGCTTCACATGTCCGACCCCTGACGAATCCGGGACCTACTTCTCCTCCATCCACATCACCGCCACCGTCACGGACGCCACCGGCGCCGTGGTGCACGCTCGCTCCGGCGAATTCGCCTGCGGCTAAGCCGAAGCGTCACACCTCTCCCGACACCGGGAGTCCTGGCTATTTCAGGTTTTCCGGAGAAGGAACGTCAGACCCCTCCGCCATAGTGCATGGAGGAGGGAGACGGTGACGGCTCAAACGTTGTTGGTGTTCGTTCCGGTGGTGTTGATGCTCGCGGCGGCGGTGGCCATCCGTCGCCCGCGACGGCGCTCGCGGCGACTGAAGGTTCGCGAAGCCCACTGACAGGCTGAGCCGGGGCGCAAGCAGCCGCCCCGGCTCGAACCGGACGAGCCCCTCCCCCGAGGTCGCTCGTCCTTCCGTCAATCAGGTGGCGCTGACTTCCCCCGAAGCCAGACGACCGCATTCCTTGGGGTTATCGGTCCTGCCCGCACCGGGTTGCGTCCGACCCGAATAAAAAATGGAAAGGTGACTGTACGCCCAGGTCCGGGCGTGTCGGAGGTAGACTCCACGCCCTCCCCAACCCGAGTGCCGCGTGGCTGAACGTCCCACCGTCCTGGTCGTCGATGATGATCCGCACCTGCGGGACATCGTCCGTTTCGCGCTGGAGCAAGGCGGCTTCCGCGTGGAGGAGGCCGCGGAGGGGCGAGCGGCGCTGGCCCACGTCCAGCGCTCGCCCCCCGCGCTCATCGTCCTGGACATCATGATGCCGGAGATGGACGGGCTCACGGTGTGCCGCGAGGTGCGGCGCACGCACGAATTGCCCATCGTCTTCCTCTCCTCGCGGGACGACGAGGTGGACCGCATCCTCGGCCTGGAGCTGGGCGGCGACGACTACCTCACCAAGCCCTTCAGTCCGCGTGAGCTGGTGGCGCGCGTGAAGGCGGTGCTACGCCGAGCGCGGCCCGCGCCCGAGAACCCGGCCTCCGCGGCGTCGAAGCCGTTGATGCGCGGCCCCTTGAAGCTGGACGAGGAGCGCTTCCGCGCCTGGTGGGGCGAGCACGAGGTGGTGCTCACCGTGACGGAGTTCCACCTGCTCGCGGCGCTGTTGCGCGTGCCGGGCAAGGTCTTCACCCGGGACGAGGTCATGACGCGCGTCTACGACGACGGCGTGGTGAGTGACCGGACCATCGACAGCCATGTGCGTCGGGTGCGGCAGAAGTTCGCCGGTGTCGGCGGAGAAGTCATCGAGACGGTGCATGGCCTCGGCTATCGGCTCGCCATCCCGTAGCCGCCGCCCCCAGCCCCGGCTGTGGATGGTCTTCGCAGCCGTGGGGCTCGCCGGCTTCGTGCTCACGCTGGGTGGGCTCGCCTTCGTGCGCGTCTACGACAACCAGCTCATCCGCCAGACGGAGATGGAGCTGCTCACGCAGGGCGCGGTGGTGGTGGAGCTCTATCGCGCCACGCTGGCCGAGCGCGTCGGCGACGGCGACTACGGACGGACTCGCACCGCGAAGTGGCCCTTCCCCATCCCCGATGACAAGCGGCTGCGGCCCATCCTCCCCTCGCTCAAGGCCTCGGACGAGCCGCTCCCCGCGGACGAGGAGCCGCCGCGCGCGCTCGTGCCCGGCGAGCCGTGGGCCCTGGAGACGGGACTGAAGCTCAACCCTCTCCTGGAGAACGTGCGCGCCGCCACGCTCGCGGGCATCCGAGTGGTCGACACCAGCGGCGTGGTGGTGGCCAGCAGCAGCCCGGCCGTGCTGGGCACGACGCTGGCCGACCGACCCGAGGTGCAGCAGGCCCTGCGAGGAGAGCCCGCGAGCGTGCTGCGCCGTCGTCACTCCGAGGCCGAGGACACACCCCTGGCCTCGCTCAGTCGAGACACCGGCATCCGCGTCTCGGTGGCGCTGCCCGTCCTTCAAGGCGAGCGCGTCTGGGGCGTGGTGGTGCTGGCGCGCACGCCGATGACCTTCGCCAAGGCCACGTACGCGGACCGCTGGAACCTGACGGCCACGGGCCTGGTGCTGCTCGGCGCGCTCGGGTTGATGTCGCTGGCCGCCGCCGCGCTGCTGGGCCGCCCGGTGCGGGCCCTGGTGAAGCAGACGCGCGCCATCGCCGCCAGCGCGCCGGAGGGCTACGAGCCTTTGGCCCGTCCCGTCGTCGCGGAGCTGGCCGAGCTGTCCGAGTCGCTCGCCGGCATGGCCACCGCGCTCAGAGACCGCAACCAGTACATCCGCTCCTTCGCGGCCAACGTCTCGCACGAGTTCAAGACCCCGCTGGCCTCCATCCAGGGCGCGGTGGAGCTGTTGCGCGACAGCGCGGACGCAATGACACCCGAGCAGCGCACGCGCTTCCTCTCCAACATCGACGCCGACGCGCGCCGGCTCACGCGGCTGGTGCAACGCCTGCTGGAGCTGGCCCGCGCCGACTCCATCACCGCCACGCCCGCCCAGGTGGAGCTGGCCCCGCTGCTCAAGGCCGTCACCGCGAGGGCCCACGCGGAGGGACTGGAGCGCGTGGACGTGGGCCCCGTCCCCGAGGGCCTCACCGTGGCCCTGCCCTCCGAGGTGATGGAGGACGTGCTCTGGCAGCTCGTCACCAACGCCCGTCAGCACGGCGGCGAGGACGTGCGCGTGTCGCTCGCCGTGGAGACGCAGTCGGACGGCATCGTGCGCGTCGTGGTGCGGGACGACGGACGAGGCATCTCCGAGTCGAACCGCGCCCGCATCTTCGACGCCTTCTTCACCACGGCGCGCGAGCGCGGAGGCACGGGCCTGGGCCTCACCATCTCCCAGTCCATGCTGCGCGCGTTCGGCTCCAGCCTGGAGCTGTTGCCCTCGAGCCCGGAGACGAAGGGCTCCGCGTTCGCCGTCGCCGTGCATCAGCGGAAGTAGCTGTTGGAGATGTCCACCGAGTAGCCCAGCTCGAGCGTGGGCGAGGACGCGGCCACCAGGTACTGCCGGAAGTGCAGCACCTTGCCCGGCAACGTCGCGCCCTGGCTCGTGGCCTCGACCGCCTCGAACTGCTCCAGGCTGCCGCCCTCTCGGCGATAGTTGAACACCGCGGGGAAGTGTGCGCGGGCCCGCAGCTCCGCCACCGGCCACGAGACGCGCGGCAGCGCCAGCTTCAACCGACCGGACAGGTGGAACACGCCCAGCTCCCGCGTCAGCACCACCTCGAGCGCCCCCGACGTCTCGCCCAGTCGCGCGGGCGCCACCTTCAGCCGCAGCACCCCATCCGTCACCGCCTCCACGGGCACGGGGATGGCGTTGAGCGTGACGCGCTCCAATGCGTGCCCTTCCGGGATGCTCAGCTCCAGCGCCTGCTCACGGTCCAGGCTCAACGTGTAGCCGACGCGCAGCGTGGCGCGGCCCTCCAGCGTGGACACCCACGTCGCGGTGGCCTCGGAGATGCGCGGCTCCAGCGGAGGACGCACGTGCGGCTTCGTCGCCTGCGCCACCTGGGACGCCGCCTTCCAACCGACGCGCAGCGCGCCCTGCACGGGATAGAGCGCATAGCCCTCACCCGAGGACGGCAGCGACTCCAGCAGCGTGAACACGGACGTGTCCGCCTCCAGCGCCAGCGGCACCGGCGAGGCATGTGGACCGAAGCGAAGCTGCGCGCGACGCTCCGGCCCCGTGCCCGATGAGCGCACGGTGAGGCTCACGTCGAAGCTCTGACGCCCCGCCTTGCGCGTGAGCAGACACAGGAAGCCATCCACCACGCCCACCGTGGCGCCCTCCAGCGTGGGCAGGGCCGTGGGGTACGTGTCCGCGTCGAGCTGCAGCAGGCGCACCTGCGTCCAGCGTCCATCCGCGAGCACCTCCACGTCGAAGCTCGCCTCCACTTGCAGCGCATCCGCGGACAACCGCCCGCTCAGCTCGCTCTTCACCAGCGCCTCGGTGGGCGGCGCGGGAGGTGGTGTCTGTCGCTGCGAGTACAGCGGGATGAGCTGCTCCAGCGGCACGGTGGCGGTGCCGGCGGGAGCCGGAGTGGACTCGGGCGCGCCCAGTGCCTTGGGAGCGAGCAGCAGGATTCCGACGACGAGGGAAAGGGTCCGCATGATGGGCTCAGCTCGCTTCCGGGGTGACAGGGGTGGACACGGGGGCCGCGCTCGGGGCCGCGCCGGGCTGGGACAGGTCCGACAGGAACGCGCGCACGCTCGCGCGGGTGGAGAGCACCATCAGCCCGAGCAGGCCGGCGAGGATCTCCAGCGTGTAGATGAGGCCCGTGTAGCCCTCCAGGATGACGGCGCCGGTGGGCACCAGCAGCGTCGCGCCCCACAGTCCCGCGAGCACCGACGTGCGCTCCTTCGGGAACAGCCACCTGGCATACGCCACCACCGCCGCGCCCAGGCCCAGCGCGCTCACCGCATAGGCCACATAGAAGTTCATGAAGGCCGCCAGGTACGCGAGCAGCACGAAGAAGAAGCCGTACACGGCGGCGAGCAGATACGACTCATGCAGCGCGAGCTGCCGCTTGTGCCGCAGCCCCAGCGCCGCGAGCAGCGCCACCAGCACCAGGAACGGCACCCACGCGCGCCCCGCCATGCGCGACACCATCGAGTCGAACGTCTTCTCCGACGGGAGGATGACGCCCAGGTTGACGCCGGACTCGAGCGACTGGAACGCCCAGTCCAGCGTGACGGTGTCGCTGCCCGCCTGCACGGACGACGCGGACAGCACGCCCGCCGGATAGTCGTAGTTGTCCCCGCCCTCGACGGCCAGGTGCACGCGCACGTCGCGCGCGGAGAGCGCCGGATCCAACTTGTAGATGAACGAGTCGAGCCCTCGCGCGCGGTAGCGGATGACGAAGCGGGCCGTGGCCCCCTTGGCGATGCGGCCCGTCCAGACGAGCCGGTTGCCGGACTCGCCCAGGTCCAGGCTGGCTTCCTTGCCATCCACCAGGAACTGGAGCTCCGACAGGAGCACCTGAGACTTGTCCATCTCCATGGGGAAGATGAACGCCACGTCGATGTCGTGGCCCTCGCGGTTGACCACCGCGTACTCCGCGCCCAGGTTGAAGTCGAAGCCGGAGAAGTAGCGCAGGCCTCGCTTGCGGTAGTTCATCTTCGCCAGCACCTCCACGTGCTGACGGTCGAACGCCAACGGCTTGAGCTCCGTGAAGATGGTGCCGCTGTGCACGTAGCGCAGCGACGGCGCGGGCTGCACCACGGGCGCGCCCCACCGGTCCTCCACCCCAGCCGCCAGCTCCGAGTTCGCGAAGTCCGTCCGCCCCGCCACCTGACCGGCGATCACCGCGGTGGCGAAGACGACGATGAAGAGACTGCCGAAGACGTGGTGCGCGACGAGCCACCGGAAAGCCCCGCGGATGGGGCCTTCGGACGTCCTCGGAGCACGAGGCGGGAAGGCTGGAGGATTCATGCCCCCAGACTCGTCCCGCGCAGTGCAATGCGGATGGCGCACCCGTGCGCTTCCCGAGGAATGTTCGTGCGGATTTCGTGCAAGCCCTCGTCACGGGCCCCGGAGGTGAGTGCTCGTCGACCCGCACGCAGGGAAAGCGGGTGTGCACACCTCGCGACGGAGTCTTCTCGGACCGCACCGGCCGTCCCGACTGTGACTTTCCGCGTCCGTCGCGCGCGCCGCGCGCATCGCTGTCACAAAGTTGTCAGCCGGCCCAGGAAGGGGCTCAAATCCAGGAAATGGAGAGAGTCGAGGAGATCTACCAGGGCTTTGTGGTCGATCATCAGCTCGAGCGCGCGGGCCTCTTCGAGGTGCTCCGCGAGCGTTACGTGGCGGTGGACACGGTGCTGTACCCGGGGTGCTTCGTGCACATCACCCCGTCGTTCTTCTTCCAGCACGTGGTCTACGTGGACCGCAACGATCTGGCGCAGGGCTTCTTCGCGAACAAGGACGGCGTGCTGCGGAAGATCAGCTCGCGGCAGCAGTACGCGCAGAAGGCCTACGTGCGCTTCGTCGCGCAGGACTTCACGCAGCCCATCCCCATCCTGGACGAGAGCTTCGACCTGGTGCTCTCGCTCTATGCCGGAGGCATCGCCCGCGCGTGCGGGAAGTACCTGAAGGTGGGCGGCCTGCTGGTGACGAACGACCACCACGGCGACGCGGCCGACGCCGCGGCCGAGGAGAACCTGGCGCTCGTCGCGGTGATGAAGGAGCTGCGCGGCAAGTTCACCTTCAGCGATCAGGAGCTCGACACCTACCTGGTCCCGCGTCAGGCCACGCGAGGGCCTCGCGCGCCTCGCACCGAGGGACGCCCCGAGTGGACACGCCACGCGGACTACTACGTGTTCCGCAAGACGCACCCGGGCGCCTCCAGACAGGAGCCCGGGCGCTTCTCCACGCCGCACTGAGCGCGCGGACGCGCGCTACCGCGGCTCCAGCCGGAATAACCCCACTGCTGGGTCCCCGCGCCGTCCGCGGTGCTCACGTCCAGCGCCTTGCCGCTGTGCAGGGAGACGAAGCGTGAGTAGCCACTGTCGGTGGGCTCCACCACCCAGAGCTGGCTCGCGCCGGTATGGCAATCCCACGGGTGGATGGTGGCGCCGTCCGCCGTGCTGGGCCCGTCGATGTCCAGGCACCGCCCGGTGCTCTTGTTGACGATGGCGACCACCGCCGCGGTGAGCAGCTTGCCGCGAGCGCGCATCGCCACGCCGAGTTCACGGATGAGCGCCGCGAAGTTCTGCGCGGACGCGCCCGGGTCCGGGTACTCCCAGTCGATGTCCTCGCCGTCCAGGCCCGTCGTGGTGACGTAGCTCACCCGCGTGTTGACGGCGGGGACTGCACGGCGGGCGTCAGCGGGCGTCGGTGGGGAGCGGCTTCACCTGGAGCTGCTTGGACGCGAGGAACTCCGCGTTGAAGACCTTGGACGCGTAGCGGCTGCCGTGATCACACAGGAAGGTGACGATGCGCAGGCCCTTCCCCGCGTGCTGCCGCGCGATTTCATACGCGGCGCGCACGTTGAGCGCCGCGGAGGTGCCCACCACCAGCGCGTCCTCGCGGGCCAGGTGGTAGAGCATGTCGAGCATCTCGCCGTCACCCAGCCGCATCGCCTCGTCCACGCGCGCGGCCTGGAAGTTGGCCGTGAGTCGCATGATGCCGATGCCCTCGGTGATGGAGGAACCCGACGACTCCAGCTTCCCCTCGCGTACGTAGCAGTAGAGGCCCGAGCCCGCCGGGTCCACGAGCACCACGCGCAGCGCGGGGTTCTTCTCCTTGAGGAAGCGGCTGACGCCGGACATCGTCCCGCCGCTGCCCACGGAGGCGACGAGCACGTCCACACGACCCTCGCACTGCTCCCAGATTTCGGGCCCGGTCGTCTCGTAGTGGAAGTCACCGTTGGCCGTGTTCTCGAACTGGTTGGCCCAGAACCAGCCGTGCGCCTCCGACAGCGCGCGGGCCTGGTGGAAGAAGTGGGACGGGTTGGCGAAGGGCACGGGCGGCACCTTGCGGACCTCCACACCCATGGCCTCCAGGTACTCGTACTTCTCGCGCGCCTGGTTGTCCGGCATCGTCACCACGACGCGGTAGCCACGCTCGCGGCCGAGCAGCCCCAGGCCGATGCCCGTGTTGCCCGCGGTGCCCTCGACGATGGTGCCGCCAGGCTTCAAGAGCCCCTGCTCCTCCGCGCGGCGGATCATCCCCTTGGCGGCGCGGTCCTTGATGCTGCCGCCCGGGTTCATGAACTCCGCCTTGCCCAGGATGTCGCAGCCGGTGACGCGGCTGAGCGAGCCGATGCGAAGCAGCGGGGTGTTGCCGACCGAGTCCCACAGCGAGCCGATGCGAGGCGCCATGCCCCCTCCCCTAATGGAGTCCGGGGAGGGAGGCAACCCGCCAGGTCCGCTTGCGGCTACTCGTTGCGCATCGCCTCGACGGGGTCCAGCTTCGCGGCGCGGGCGGCCGGATAGATTCCGAACAACAGCCCCACCCCGCAGCTCATCGACAGCGCCAGGGCCACGGCCCACGGCGGCACGGACACGGGGAAGCCCACCATCCAGTCGCCCAGGAACACCAGCCCGAAGCCCAGGCCCACGCCCATGGCGCCACCCAGCAGCGCCAGCAGCACCGCCTCCGTGGCGAACTGCCCCAGGATGCGCCGCCGCTTCGCGCCCAGCGCCTTGCGCACGCCAATCTCCCGCGTGCGCTCCATCACCGACACCAACATGATGTTCAGGATGCCGATGCCACCCACCACCAGCGACAGCAGGCACACGCCCACGCCGGCGATGGTGATGACCTGCGAGAGCTGGTTGAACGACGCCGTCACCGACTCGTTGGTGTGCAGCTCGAAGTCGTTGGCCTCGTCGGGCGCCAGGTTGTGCCGGCGGCGCATCAGCGTGGCCACCTCGTCCTGCGCCTTGCGGAACAGGCCGGGGTCCTTCGCCTGGATGTCGATGTCCAGCGAGCGCTCCTTGCCGTAGAGCTGCTGGAACACGCGCAGCGGGATCATGGCCTGGTTGTCCAGGCTCACCATGCCCAGGAAGCTGCCGCGCCGCTGGAGCACGCCAATCACCCGGAACGGCCGGCCCTTCAGGCGGACCTCGAAGCCCACCGGGTCGATGCCGGGGAACAGCTCGTCCGCCACGTCCACGCCCAGGATGATGACGTTGCGGCCGTCCAGCCCCTCCACCTCGTTGAAGAAGCGGCCGGACTGCACGGACACCCCGCTCACCGCCGGGTACGTCGTGGACGCGCCCATGATGAGCACCGCGGGCCGCGTCTCCTTGCTCACCGTGGACACCTTCTGGCCGCCCTGGTCGTCCGAGGGCGCCACCAGCCCCACCGACGGACAGAACTGCTCCAGGGCGCGCACGTCCTCCAGGGTCATGTCCGGACGCTTGGCGAACTTGGCCCAGTTGAAGCGGCCGAAGCCGCCCGCGGGCCACTTGGTGAGCTGGAAGGTGTGCGCGCCCAGGCGACCCAGGTCGCGGTTCACCTTGGTGCGCAGGCCCTCGATGAGCCCCATCATCGTGATGACCGTGGCCACGCCGATGACGATGCCCAGCAGCGTCAACAGCGAGCGCAGCGGGTTGCCCAGGAACGTGCCCAGCGCCAGCCGGAGGTTGTCGAAGAAGGCTCGCATCGGCTCACTCGTACCGGAGGGCTTCCACGGGGTCCAGGTTCGCCGCGCGCGCCGCCGGCCAGATGCCGAACAAGAGGCCCACCAGCGCCGCGAAGAACACCCCGCCCAGGATGGTGCCCGTCTGCACGTCCGCCGCCAGCGGCGTGATCAGCGACACCACCTTGGCCGTCCCCAGCCCCACTGTCGTCCCCAGCAGGCCGCCCACCGCGGACACGCTGGCGGCCTCCATCAGGAACTGCACCACGATGGTGCGCTTGCGCGCCCCCAGCGCGCGCCGCACGCCGATCTCCCGCGTCCGCTCGCGCACCGACACCAGCATGATGTTCATGATGCCGATGCCGCCCACCAGCAGCGTGATGAGGCCCACGCCCACCGCGACGCCATACAGCGCGCCCGTGAGCTGCGCGTAGGTCTGCGCCATGGCCTCCGGCTTATTGATGTTGAAGTCGTCCGGCTCACCCGGCGTCGTGCCGCGGATGCGCCGGAGGATGCCGATGAGCTGGTCCTCGGCCGCACGCACCTGGCCCGCGTCCGCCACGGCCATCGCGATCTCGAACGGGCGCCCCTTGCCGAAGCTGCTGTAGAAGGTCTTGAAGGGGATGATGACGAGCAGGTCCATGCTCTGGTTCACCACCTTGCCCTTGCGACTGAGCGTGCCCACCACCTGGAAGGAGCGGTTGTCCACGCGGATGGTGCGCCCCACCGGGCTGATGCCGGGGAAGAGCCGGTCCGCCACGTCCGCGCCCAGCACCGCCACCGGCCGCGTCACCTCTTCGTCCGCCTCCGTGAGGAAGCGCCCGCTGGTGATGTCGAACCCGGAGATGCCCAGGTACTCGTGGTTGACGCCCTGGATGCGCACCGTGGACATCTGCTCGCTGGCGTACGACACGTCCGCCAGCCGCGACACCGACGGCGACATCACGCTGATGAAGGGCGCCATGGAGCGCAGCCGCTGCACCTGGTCGAGCGTGAAGTTCTTGCGCCCGCGGTACTTCCACCAGTCGCCCTTGATGATCATCGGGTACTTGCTCACGTAGAGCGTGTTCGCCCCGAAGCTCGCCAGCTGCCGGTGGAAGGACGTGTTGAGCCCCTGGATGATGCCGACGATGGCCAGCAGCGTGGCCACGCCGATGCCGATGCCCATCGTCGTCAGCACGGTGCGCAGGCGGTTGGCGCGCAGCGAGAACAGGGCGATGCGCGCGCCCTCCAGGATGTCCACCCGAAAACCCGCCCAGTGCTTCATGCGCCCCCCGCAGCCATCGCCGCGGCGTTGCCCAGCGCCACCTCGCGCCCCGGCCCGTCGGCGACGATCTCCCCGTCGCTCAGGCGGATGGCCCTCGGACACCGGGCCGCGAGCTTCGGCTCGTGCGTGACGAGCACCAGCGTGTGGCCGGCCTGGTGCAGCTGCTCGAACAGCCGGACGATCTCCTCGCCCGTGGCCGAGTCCAGGTTGCCCGTGGGCTCGTCCGCCAGCAGCATGGACGGCTCGGACACCAGCGCGCGGGCAATCGCCACGCGCTGACGCTGACCGCCCGACAGCTCGTTGGGCCGGTGGTGCATGCGGTGCGTGAGCTGCACCTTGTCCAGCGCCGCCTTCGCCCGCTCCCGCCGCTCCTTGGCGGGCATGCCGCGGTACACCAGCGGCAGCTCCACGTTGGCCAGCGCCGTCTCCTTCGGCAGCAGCTGGAACGTCTGGAAGATGAAGCCGATCTCCACGTTGCGGATGACGGCCAGCTCGTCGTCGCTCATGCGCGACACGTCCTTGCCGTTGAGCATGTAGCGGCCGCTGGAGGGCGTATCCAGGCAGCCCAGCACGTTCATCATCGTGCTCTTGCCGGAGCCGGACTGACCGATGATGGCCACCCACTCGCCCCGGCCCACGCCGAAGGTGACGCCTCGCAGCGCCCGCACCTCCTCGCCACCGACGTGGAAGACGCGGGTGATGTTGTCCACCTGGATGAGCCGGCCATCGCCGGCGCCGCTGCCGTGGCTCACGACTTCCGCCCGCCCTTCATGCCGCCCGGACCGCCGCCCTGCTCGGGCTCCTGCACGTTGTCCCCGTGGTTGAGCTCCTTCGACAGCGTGCGGTAGGGGCCCTCCACCACGCGGTCGCCATCGTTCAGCCCGGAGAGGATCTCCAGCTCCGTGTCGGACGCGATGCCCGTCTGCACCCGCCGCACCTGCGCCTTGTTCGCCGCGTCCACCACGAAGACTACCTTGGCCAGCGACTCGGTGCGCCGCGCCTTGAGCGCGCCACCCTCGATGGGCTCCTTGTAATCCGGCAGCGTGCGCTCCGCACGCACCGTGACCGCCTGGATGGGCACCAGGACGACGTCGCTGCGCGTCTCCGCGGAGATACGGGCCTCCGCGCTCATGCCCGGCAGCACGCCCGGCGGCCGCATGTCCAGCGCCACCGTGACGGGGAAGCTGGTCACCTCGGCCTCCGTGCCCTCGTTCTTGATGAGCGCCTTCTGGGCGATCTCCACCACGGAGCCCGCGAAGGTCTGCCCCTCCAGCGCGTCCAGCGTCACGTCCGCGGGCTGGCCCGGCTTGAGGTGCACCACCTCGTGCTCACCCACCTCGAACTTCACCTCCATGGCGGACAGCGCCGCGATGGTCATCACCACGTCCTCGGCCAGCTCCGAGCCACGCACGCGCTCACCCACCTCGCGCGACAGCTCGATGACGTTGCCGTCGATGGGCGAGAACATCGTCGTGCGCGACAGGTCCGTCTGCGCCTGCTCCACGACGGCGACGTTGCGCGCGAGCAGCTGCTTGGCGGACGCGAGCCGGGCCTCCGCCGTGTTCTTGCTCGCCTTGGCGACCTCCAGCTCCGCGCCGGACGCCAGGCCCTTGGTCACCAGGCCCTCCACGCGTCCCAGCTCCTGCGTGGTGCGGCTGACCTCCACCTCCGCCACCTGGGCGTCGGCGCGCGCCGCGTTCTGCGAGGCCATCGCCTGCTTCAGCGCCGCCTCGTAGACGCGCCGGTCGATGCGGGCCAGCACCTGGCCCTTCTTCACCGCGTCGCCATCCTTGACCAGCAGCTCCACCAGGTCTCCAGAGAGGCTGGAGGAGATCTTCACCGTCGTGGCCGCCTGCACCTTGCCCGCGCCGGTGATGGTGCGGGTGATGGTGCCCTTGCGAGCCTTGGCGATCTGCACCTCCTGGGACGGCGGGGGACGCTCCTTCAGGCCTCCCGCCGTGATGGCCGCGGCACCGAGGAACAGCGCACCGGCGATCACACCCTTCCACCACTTCATTTCGTCTCTCCCGGGCTCATCAGGGCGCCCATGGCCCGCATCAAGGTGAAGCGGGCGATTTCGACATCGATTCTGTTTTCCAACAAGCTGAGCTCCGCCTGCGTGAGGCTGAGCTGGGCGTCACGGACTTCCAGCGTGGAGCCCGCACCGGCCTTGAAGCGCTCCTCGGCCAGGTTGAGGCCCTGGACGGCGGCCTCGCGGTTCTCCGCGGCCAGCCGGGCGGCGACGATCTGCGCCTCCAGCGACTGGTGCGCGGTGCGCACCTCGGCCTCGATCTCCCGCGCGGACTGCGCCAGCTGCAGCTGGGCCTTGCGGATGTTGGCCTCGGCCCGCCGGGTCTGCGCGGGGGTGATGAAGCCGTTGAAGACGTTCCAGTCCAGGTTGAGGCGGCCGATGAAGTTGTTCTGCAGGCGCGGCTCGGTGAAGACCTGGCCGGCGTCCGGGCCCTGGCGGGTGTAGATGCCCTGGGCCGACAGCTTCGGGATGTAGTCCGCGCGGGCGATGGCGCGCTCCAGCTCCGCCGCGCTCACGCGAGCCTCCAGCGCCTTGAGCAGCGGGCGCTGCTCGCGGGCCACGCTGATGGCCTGCTCGATGGTGGGCGCGGGACCGGGCTCCGACTGGAGCACGCCCGGGTCCACCGCCTCCACGGGCTGGGTGCCCGGACGCGTCAACCACACCGCGAGCTGGCCCTGGTCCGTGACGAGCTGGCTGAGCGACTGGACAAAGGAGATACGATCATTGCCCAGGTTCACCAGGGCGGAGATCTCCTCGACCTTGCCCACGCGGCCCGCCAGGAACAGGGAGCGAGCGCGTTCGAGCTGCTCCTCGCTGCGCTTGACGGTGGCGTCGAGCACCTGGCGGGTGGCCTGGGTGCGGAAGAGCGTGAAGAAGCGACGGATGGCCTCCAGCTCCGCGGTGTCCGCCTCCTCCTTGGCCTGGCTCGCCTGCGCGTCGCGCAGCATGCCGGCCTGCTCCAGTTGCTTCCAGAGCGCGCGGTCATAGATGCTCTGGCTGATGACGGCGCCCAGGTCGTAGTCGCCCGTGCTGGTGGGCTTGGACTCGACGGAGATCTGCACGAACTCGCCGGGGTTGTTCACGTCCGGCACCAGGTCGAACGTCTGGCGGCGGCCGAGCCAACGCTTGCCCACGAAGCCGTTGACGGAGAGCTGGGGGAGCAGCGCGGAGCGACGGATGTTCACGTCCTCCTGGCTGACCTCCAGGTCCTGGAGCGCCGTGAGCGCGGTGGTGCTCTGGCGGCCCTCCTCGCGGGCCTGCTGCAGGGTGATGGGCGTGGGCGCGGGGGACGCCGACAGGAGCGTCGCGACGATGAGGGCGTTCATCGGCCACCTCCCGCCGAGCCGGGCAAGCCCACCATCATGACGCCCGCGAACATCGCGTAGAGCGCCAGGGACAAGAGCAGCGCGCGGGTCCGCGGCATGCCGGTGGCGGCGGAGAAGCCCAGGCCGAGCAGCGCGGTGCTCCAGAGGTTGAAGAAGTCCACGGTGGAGGCGACGCGCGCCATCTTCGGGCTCAGCCCCCCCAGGAACGCGCCCAGGTGGGACGGGACCAGCTGGAGCACGCGCGAGACGGAGACGGTGTGCTGCGCCGCGAGGCAGCCGGTGAGGATGAGGTGGTACAGCGCGATGGGCAGCAGCGCGATGGCCGCCACCGACATCAGCTTCTCGAAGTGGACGGGCCGGTCGAACAGCCAGGACACGACCCAGAGCATGGCGGCCAGCAGCAGCGCCAGGAACGGCATCACGAAGACGCCCTTGGCGATGCCGCCCACCAGGGCCTTGCGGGAGGCGGTCTGGATCTTGTCGCTCAGGTCCGCCTCGGAGATGGTCGCCATCTCCCCGGAGGACTGGAGCTCACGGATGACATCCGGGGTCGCGTCCCAGCGAAGGGA
The DNA here is from genome assembly GCF_006518215.1 of Myxococcus sp. AB025B. Lineage (NCBI taxonomy): Bacteria > Pseudomonadati > Myxococcota > Myxococcia > Myxococcales > Myxococcaceae > Myxococcus > Myxococcus sp. AB025B. Next base: position 914 of record NZ_SRLW01000171.1, on the reverse strand, counting down.
AAACAGCGTCCCGGAGGCGGACACGCAGAGGGCGAGGATGAGGAGGGGCCAGACCCAACGGCGGGCTTCGACGGCGGCGGGCGTCCCCTCGACAGGGTCGATGAAGACGCGCACGGGTTGGACGAGTGAGGTCATAAGGTGGGTGGTCTCGGAGGGAAGTACGGCAGTCCCCCTCAGGCAATTGCTCGGCCAGTCGAAATTCCGCGGTGAACGGGCAGCCAGCCGGCCGAATTCCATCCGCATGGAAGGTCGGGCGGCTTTCTACTTCAAGGATTCCGCAGACCTGTAGCAACCTGTTGCGGAAATTTTGCCGTCGGGATCGAGAGGGTGTATTCCGCTCGGCTGCACGCCTGCCGGAGCTCGAATGGTCGAAAGCACGGATCTCGCCCAGGTCCTCCAAGAAGCCAGCGACATTGCCCGGAGCGTGGCCCAGAAGCTTACCTCGGCCCACGTGCTCCTGGCGCTGTTCACGGTGGAGAACCGGGCGCAGCTGCTCCTCAAGGAGCGGGGCGTGGACGAGGATGCCCTCCTCCAGCTGCTCACCGCCGCCCCCGCCGAGCACGATGGCCTGGTCCGCGAGCTGCGGGAGAAGGCCCGTGAAATCGCGGTCAGCTGTGGTTCCCAGGAGGCGGACTGCCTCCATCTGCTCATCGCGGTGACGCGGGTGCGCTGCGGGGCCCAGGAGCTGCTGATGCACGCGGGCCTGGATCTGGCGACGCTGCGCACCACGGCGGTCTCCTACTTCGTGAGCGGGCGGATGCCGCGCAAGCTGCAGCCGGGGCGCACGCACGTCACCACCTCGCGGCCCGTGCAGAGCCGACCGCTCGGGGCGCCGCCGTCTCCCCTGCCCTTCTCCGCGGTGGCGGTGAGCCTGCCGCGCCCGATGCCGGCCGCGCCGCCGAAGCCTCCTCCCC
>NZ_SRLW01000170.1:0-21291 GCF_006518215.1 Myxococcus sp. AB025B | reverse complement strand
GGTGCGGCGCTGTACCTGCTGCTCGCGCTGTGGGGCATCGGCGGTGCACGGGCGCTGGGTCGACGGCTGACGCGTGCGCGCGTGCCGGAGGCGGACACGGGGAGCGTGGTGGCGGGCGGGTTGATGGCCGTGGTGGAGGGCGCGGGGAGCGGGCTGGAGGGGGAGGTGGCGCCCGCAGAGGTGAACGTGGAGCGGCGGCGGTTCCTGGCGCGGGCCACGGCGGGCGGGGCGTTGCTCGCGTCGGGAGGGCTGACGGGCTACGGAGCGTGGCGGGCGTTCCATCCGCCGGTGGTGAACGAGGTGGCGGTGAAGCTGCCGGGGCTGCCGAAGGCGTTGGATGGGTTCACCATCGTCCACCTGAGTGACATCCACGTGGGTCCGGTCATCCAGCGGCGGTTCATGGATGAGCTGGTGGCCCGGTGCAATGACTTGCGTCCGGACCTGGTGGCCATCACGGGTGATTTGGTGGACGGGAAGGTGGCGTCATTGGGGCCCGCGGTGGCGGCGCTGCGGGAGCTCCGGGCAGGGCACGGGACGTACTTCGTGACGGGGAACCACGAGTACTACTGGGACCAGGACGCGTGGGCGCAGGCGCTGGAGGGAATGGACATCCAGGTGCTGCGCAATCGGCATGTGAGGATTGGCGATGCGGGGGCGTCGTTCGACCTGGTGGGCGTGGATGACTGGTCCGGCGGGCATACGGGCGTGCGCGGGTATGACTTGGAGGCGGCGGTGAAGGGGCGCCAGCCGGAGCGGGCGGCGGTGCTGCTGGCGCATCAGCCCTCGAACTGGCGGGTGGCGGCGCAGGCGGGGATGGGATTGCAGTTGTCGGGGCACACGCATGGAGGACAGTTCTTCCCCTTCACGCTCGCGGTGTCGGCCATCTGGGAGCACGACGCGGGACACTTCCAGGAGGACGGCAAGCACCTGTATGTCAGCCGTGGAACGGGCTTCTGGGGGCCACCGCTGCGCGTCGGCGCGCCGCCCGAAATCGTGAAGGTGACGCTGCTGGCCTGACACGTCATGACAGACCTGGATGCTAGGTCTGTCTGACCATGCGAACCCGACTCGCCGTCTGCCTTTCGCTGTTCGCCGTCTCCTGGCTGGGCTGCGCCAGCGTCGCGCCCTCCGTGGCGCAGCAGGCCTGGGAGGAGGCGGAGACCGAGTGCGACGCCTCGAGTGAGGACCAGTGCGTCACCCTGCTGTGTCTGGGAGACACCTGTGGGTTCTATCCCTGCGAGAGCGCGCCCGGCGCAATCGAGCTGACGCGGTTTCCTCCCTCGCGGCCACCTGCCGCCGCCGCGGCTCCGGGCAGTGGACCGAGGAGGAACTGGGGAGGCGCGCAGCAGCTCCCCAAGGGCTGGGTGATGACGTTCCCCAACTGGAACGGCGCTCCCTCCCAGGTCATCCCGCCCTCACATCAGCTCCCGAAGGGACGTTGGGAGAAGCACCACATCTTTCCCCAGTCCCGAGACCTGGCGGAGTGGTTCGACCGACAGGGTGTGAAGATCCACCACTACACCATGCCCATTCCGCTCCACGTCCACCGACGCATCCACGATGGAACTGGAAATGGTGGAGCGTGGAATGACGCGTGGCGCGAGTTCAGGAAGCGAAACGAGTACGCCCCACCTGTGGAAATCTACAAGTTCGCGGGCGAGTTGATTCACCGCTTCGACCTCATAGGCGGGCCGATCCAGCCCTACTATTCTCGGCCTGGAGCGTGAGGTTCTCTGACGGATGAGTCGGTTCTTCTGGCTGAGCGAGGATAAGAAATCCATCACGGCGAGCTTCGACGCCACCCACAAGTGGGGGCTTCCAGGTGCGCACTGCGACACGTGCGGCGCCACATGGGCGAGCGGGGGGCACCAATACCCCGCGGTGGATCTCTCCCGACTGCCAGAACGTCGCGAGTTCGAGCGAGCTCGCCCCGAGCCCTACCCCGAGTTCGTACGGCTCCGGGAGTTGGTGCGCCCGCTCGCACCGCCTCACGCCCCGCTACCTCCAGGCACCCACTTCGGCCCTCTCGTCGGCTCCGCTTCAGGAAGGTTCGGCCCGTTCACCTCCCAGGGCGACATGCTGTGGGTGGTTCGCCGGGATGCCTTCGAGAGTCTCCAAGCCGAAGGAGTCCGCGGCCTCCTCGGATGCCCCACCGAGCTGCGCTTCCGCCAGAAGGCCCCACCGGACCTGCTGGAGCTTCAGCTCGAGCCCCATGGCCGCTTGCATCCGGACTGCCTCCCGCCGGATGTACCCCTGCCGTGCGAGACGTGCGGATGGGTCTACTTCCGCCTCCCGGATGAGCCCATCCTGGACGCAGCCTCACTGCCCACCGACCTGGACCTGTTCCGCGTGGGTAACTACTCGACCGTGATTGTCGGCACCGAGCGCTTCATGCACGCCGTGCAGCGCCTGGAGCTGTCCGGCCTCACCTTCCACGAGCTGCCCACCCGTTAGCGTTCCGCCTGAAATCCACATGGTGACGCTGGTGACCCGAGACCCTCGGGGTATGGTTTTCGCCGCCATGGGCAAGGAACCAGCGAAACGAGAGCTCAAGCAGGAACGCTCCGCGCGCACCCGCGTGGACATCCTCGAAGCGGCCATCACCCTGTTCGCCAAGCGTGGCTTCCTCGCCACCACCATGGCCGACCTCGCCCGCGCCATCCACATGACGCCCGGCGCCCTGTACTGGCACTTCCCCGCCAAGGAAGACCTGCTCCTCGCCGCCATCGACGAGCTCCACCAACGCTACGTCATCGCCTTCGAGCCCCTCTTCGCCCACTACCGCTCCCTCTCCGCCCGCGAGCAGCTCCTCGCCTTCACCCGCCGCACCCACGAGTTCCTCGGGGAGCATCGCGAGTGCGGCATCTTCTTCGGCATGCTCGCCGCCGAGGCCGCCGACTCCAACGAGCGCGTCGCCGAGGCCATCCGCGAGAAGCTCGGCCTGTACTCCCACATCCTCGGCGGCATCCTCCGCCACGGCCAGAAGACCGGTGAGTTCCGCCAGGACTTCGACCCCCACGTCGCCGCCCAGGGCATCTTCGGCGGCTACATGGGCGCGCTCATGTACCAGAACCTCTTCCGCGCCACCCTCGACTACGACCCGATGGCCGCCGCCCTCGACGGCCTGCTGGCCAACGGCGCCCTCGCGCGCAAGGACGGCTGACTCCAGCAACGACTCGGGCGGCCCCCAGACACCGGGAGCCGCCCGAACCTCAACCCCGACTCATGTCAGGGCGCGACGAGCACGTTCGGCGCCCCCGGCGTCAGCTGCGTGGTGAACCGGAAGTCCTCCACGTTGTCGTCCGTGTCCGAGCCGTTCGGAATCCGCGACAGCGAGCCCTCCACCGTGTCGATGTCCACCAGACCCACGGTGCTCCGCGGCCCCTCCTGCAGGTCGAACCGCTTCTGCGAACCGCTGATGGTGGCCTGCATCACCGGGCCCTCGTACGACAGCGAGTCCACAATCGCGTCCTGGAGGCTGTCGTAGAGGGCCACCGCGTCCGCCGAGGGGCTGCTCGCCGTGCCACCATTCTGGATGGCCGTCGTCGACAGCAGCACCTTCACGCCCGGCTGGTCACGCAGCACGCCAATCACCGCCTCGGGCCCCACGACCAGGTACTCCCCAGGCCCCAGCGTGCCCACGCTCTTCAGGTCGATCTTCGCGTAGCTCGCCGGCTGCGCCACGCCGCCGTTCACGTAGACGAGGAACAACCCATCCAGCGAGACGGCGGCCGGCGTCGGGTTGAAGAGCTCCACGAACTCCCGCGTGTCCGTGCTGCGCTGGTCGTAGTCGACCTCGTTGACCACCAGGTGATTCAGCTCGGGGCGCTCCGCCGTGGAGACCTGCGCCGTCAGCGTCACCCCGGCGTACGTCGCGCTCAAGGTCCCCGTCGCCGCCTCGGTGCCCGCGGTGAAGAGGGCCTGCGCGGTCCGCTGCCCCTCCGCCACCGTCACCGTGGCGGACTCCAGCGTCCCCAGGCCCGTCTCCGGCGTCAGCGCCACCGCGACGACGGCGCCACCCGCCTGCGCCGCGCGGTCCAACGTCACCGTGAAGCCCTGCTTCGCCCCGAAGAACACCGTCGCCGTCGAGGGCGTCAGCGAGGCGAGCTTCGCCGGAGGCGGCGTCACCGTGACAGTCGCCGCGCGGCTCACGCCGAGCAGCGACGCCGTCACCGTGCCCGTCCCCTCACCCTCCGCGTCCGCGGTGAACAGGAACGTGGCCTCCGTGCTCCCCGCCGGCACCGTCACCGTGGCGGGCACCGAGCCGTAGCGCGTCACCCCCGCCCCCGGCGCCGCCCCCAACGTCACCGCCAGGTCCTGCGCGGGCGCCGAGGACAACGTCACCCGGAACTCCTGCGTCTCGCCGTACCGCACGGACACCGGCCCCGCGGGCGACAGCGACACGAGCCTGGGCGACACCAGGTCCACCGTCACCGTGGAGCTGGCCTGGCTGGTCCCCACCACCGCCGTCACCGTGCCCGAGGGCCCCGCCGCCGTCTCGTCGAGCGTGAAGGTGAACGTCGTCTGCAGCGCGTTCTTCGCCACCGGCACGGAGACCGCCGGCGTGAAGGTGCCGAACCCCGTCTCCGGCGCCGCGAACAGCGCCACGGACGCGTTGTCCGCCGCGGGCCGGTCCAACGACACCGTGTACGTCACCGAGCCGCCCGGCACCATCGTCACCTCCGCGGGCGACAATCGCGCCACCAGCGCCTGCTCGTCCTGGCCCAGCACGCGCACCGTGGCCTGCCGCGACACCCCGCGCAGCGTGGCCGTCAGCACCACGCTCTCCGCGGGCGCCAGGGCCTCCACCTTCACCTCCACCGAGCTCTGGTTTCGCGGCACGCGCACCACGTCGTTGACCACGCGCAGCGCGGCGCTGTTGCTGGAGGTGACGGCCACGTCGATGGCCTCCGTGTACGTGCCCGACAGCGTCAGCGTGAGGACCTGCGGGAAGGTGCTCACCGCGCCCGTCCCACCCAGGCGGACGTACGCCCCCGGCCCGAAGCTCGCCAGCGTCGGCATGGGCGGCATCAGGTCCGCCGAGCTGCGCGGCAACACCTTCGAGTCGCTGAACATGTACGTCAGCACCCCGCGCAGCGCGCCGTACTTCGTCCCCACCGCCGGGTCCCGGTAGCTGTAGGCGAAGTCATCCACCATCAACCCCGGCTGCCCCGGGTCCCCGCTCTCGTTGACCAGGAACTGCGAGAAGGAGTCGACGCCGCTGGAGACCGTCACGTCGAACACGTCCACCAGCACGCCCTCCAGCGCCTTCGCCCGAGGCCCACCGGTCCGCACGTCCGCCGTGGTGACGGCCACCGGCGTCGGCAGCGCGCTGCCCGCGCCACGCTTGCGGTACTTCACGTCCACCAGCTCCGGCAGCCCCTGGTAGATGGTCAGCGTCGCCGTGACGATGTCCAGCCGGTCCCCCACCACCAGGTCGTCCTTGGGCGCGTACACGTAGATGCCCGAGTTCTCCACGCCCAGGCCCGGCGGCAGCGGATGCACCTGGACCCAGAAGCCCATCTCCGTCAGCGAGCCACGCACCAGCGCCGTGACGACGACGTCGTTGAACGACACCGTCTTGCCCACCCACGGATAGCGCCCATCCCCGTCCTGCGTCTTCAGCTCGTGGACCGAGGCGGCCGAGCAGCCCAGGTGGCCCGGGTTCGGGTCGGAGGCACACGCGTCGCACGCATCGCCCTTGCCGTCGCCGTCCTGGTCCGCCTGGTCCGGGTTGGCCACGTAGGGGCAGTTGTCCTGCCACGTGGGGTGACCGTCATGGTCGTCGTCGCCCGCGGTGTACGTCGTGCACGTGGTCGTGTTCGCGTTCAGCGGGCACACGTCGCACGCGTCGCCCACGCCGTCGCCGTCCGAGTCCGCCTGCCTGCCGCCGTCCATCGGACGGATGGGGTTGAAGACGAACGGGCAGTTGTCGGCGTTGCCCTTCAGGCCGTCGCCGTCCGGGTCATCCGAGCGGCTCTCGCCGGAGTACACGTTGGAGCGCTTCACCGACGCGGGGAAGCTGGGGTTGTTGGAGATGCGGCGGGGCACGCACACCGGCTCGCCCTCGGGCACGCCGCAGGCGAACAGCTTGTAGGCCTCCGGGTTGGCGGCCTCCAGCGTGGCCAGCGTCTTCTTCAGCTCCGACTGCACGCACACCGTCTTGCCGCTGCCGCACACGTCCAGCGTGTCACACGGCTCCGCGCCGGACACGAGCGCGCCCACCAGCGCCTGGTCTCCGTAGAGCGCCTTGCCGCCGCGCATCGTCAGCACCACGTCCGCGGCCTCCGCGCTGATGACCGCGCGGTGCGGAGAGGCGGCGTGCGTGCGCAGCGAGTAGATGGCCAGGTCGCCCAGCTTGCCCGGGGCGATGCGGCCCACCCCGGCCTGCATCTCCACCGCCTCCGCGGCCTGGCTGGTCACCATCCGCCACAGGTCCACGTCGCTGAAGGCCCGGTCGAACTGCACGGTGTTGAGCGTGTCCGCGCACTTCAGCTCGCGCAGCAGGTTCATGGAGCCCGACTGCACCCAGTCGGTGCCCAGCGCGATGTTCACCCCCAGCCGCTTGTACGCCGTCACCATCGCCGTGTCGCCGTACAGCGCGACGTTGGAGCGCGGCGACCAGATGAGGCCCGTGCCCCGCTCCGCCATCAGCGCAATCTCCTTCGCCGTCACGCCCACCGCGCTGATGAGGGACGTGCGCGGCTGGATGACGTCGTTGATGCCCGTCGACAGGCAGCGGAACTCGTTGAGCGCCTCCTCGCCGATGCCCTCGGCCAGGTGCGGCAGGTACGTGCCGTGGTTCGGCAGGCCCGAGGTGCGCGGCATGCTGACGTAGTCACACGTGTTGGTCTTGATGTCCGTCTCGCGGCTGCCCAGCGGGAAGTCCACGGACGCGGTGCTCCACTGGTCCAGGCCCTCCAGACGGCTGATCGGCTGGTCCACGTTGCGCAAGAGGCCCGCGGCGCCGCCCAGGCCCGCGATGGACGTGGTGCCCGCCAGCAGGTGGCGCAGCTCGATGTAGCTCACCGCGTCCACCGCCGAGCGCGTGCTGTTGGCGATGCGCGTGTGGTTGCCCAGGCCGACGACCCAGTCCAGCCGGTGCTCATAGCGCTCGTCCGTCATGGCGAACGGACCGTTCTGCTTGGTGACGTGCTCGTGCGTGTTGATGAGGCCCGGGGAGATGACGCCCGTGGGGCACGCCACGTGCGTGGCCTCGGCCGCGCCCGCCTCCGCGGAGCAGTCACACGACGCGCAGGTGATGACGCCGCTGGCGTCCACCAGCACCTGGCCGCCCACCAGCGTCTCGTCGTCCTTGAGCACCAGGCCCGTGAACAGGCGCGCGCCGTTGCCGGGCTTGGAGACCTCGCACGTGGCGCCGCTCGCCAGGGGCGGAGCGTCCGCCGCCGCGCAGCGCGTGAGCGTCAGCGAGCAGTCCGCCTCACAGCCATCCTGGCCCGTCAGGTTGCCGTCGTCGCAGACCTCCGTGCCCTCCAGCCGGCCGTTGCCACAGGCCGCCTGCGGCCGGGTGGGCGTGGAGGTACAGTCCGCCTCACAGCCGTCGCCGCCCACCTTGTTGCCGTCGTCGCACGCCTCCCCCTCCTCCTGGACCCCGTTGCCACAGACGGCCGCCGCGACGCAGTCCGCCCCCTCGCAGCCCTTCCGCTCATCCGAGCACCCTGCGTGGAACAGCAACACCGCGCTGAGCGCGGCCAACAACGAGCGAGGCGACATTCGCATCTCGGGGGTCTCCTGATGGCACCCGCCTGGGTGCGCGGACAGCACGTACTTGAAACGCCGCGCAGAGTAGCCTGTGAAACATTTCAGCGACAGACGTCCCCGGGGCAATCCACCCTGGCGAAATGCAAGGGGCTCGGGGGCACCCCACCAGCCGCTTCCCACCTTTCTGTAGACTGAGAAGTCGATGACCGCCCACACCCTGACGAGCCCCGTCTCCCGCTTCCTCGACGGCCACCTACGACGCGATGCGCAGGGACGTGAGCTGTCCGTGGCGCGCTTCATGGCGGGCCTGTCGGGCGCGTCGGTGGTGGTGGCGGCGGCGCTGGGCCCCTCGCTGGGGTGGGGGCTGACGCAGGCCCTGATGGGGCTGTCGGCGGTGCTGGCGCTCTACTACACGGCGCTGTGGCGCGTGCTGCGCTCGGGCGCGTTCCATCCGGCCATCCCCTGGCTCAACGTGGCCATCGAGGTCAGCATCCCCGCGGTGGTGCTCGCGTTCGACTTGCGCTTCCAGGGGCCCATCTACGCGCTCACCGCGCCCACGCTGGTCATCTGGCCCACGCTGATTACGCTCGCGACGTTGCGCAGCAACCCCCGGCTGGCGCTGGCCGCGGGCCTGCTGGTGGCCGCCGAGTACCTGGGCATCTACTTCCTCTTCGTCCAGCCGCTGCTGCCGGAGTCGGCGCTCATCACGCTGACGCCGCGCTTCATCGCCACGCGGGCCTTCTTCTTCGTGGCCGCGGGCGTCTTCACCGCCACGCTGGCGCGGCACTTCCTTCAGCTGACGCGGGGGGCGCTGTCCGCGCTGCGCGAGCAGGAGGTGATGGGCAAGTACGTGCTGCACGAGCGCGTGGGCGCGGGCGGCATGGCGGAGGTGTACCGGGCCACGTACTGCCCGGAGGGCGGCTTCCAGAAGCAGGTGGCCCTCAAGCGCATCCTCCCCTCGTTCGCGGACGACGACGACTTCGTCGCCATGTTCCGCCGCGAGGCGGAGCTGTGCTCGTCGCTCAACCACCCCAACATCGTGCAGGTCTTCGATTTGGGGCGGCACGGGGGCACGTACTTCCTCGCCATGGAGTTCGTGGATGGGATGCCGCTGAGCACGCTGATGCGGGGGCTTGCGCGCAGGCCGCTGCCGGTGGCGGCGGTGACGTTCCTGGGGGCGGAGCTGGCGTCGGCGCTCGACTACCTGCACCGCCGCACGGGCACGGATGGACAGCCGCTGCGGCTGGTGCACCGTGACCTGAACCCGCCCAACGTGCTGGTGTCGCGCTTCGGCGACGTGAAGCTGTCGGACTTCGGCATCGCGCGGGACTCGGCGCGCTCGCAGCTCACCGCCGCGGGCAGCGTGCGCGGCAAGCTGGGCTACATGGCGCCCGAGCAGGCCGCGGGCAGGCCCTTCGATGGGCGCGCGGACCTCTTCGCGCTGGGCCTGACGCTGCACGAGGCGCTCACGGGGCGGCGCGCGCTGCAGGGCTCCACGCAGGAGGCGCTCTTGCGCGCCACGCTGGACCAGGAGGTGCTCCCGCCCTCGCGCTTCAACCCGGAGGTGCCGCCCGCGCTGGACGCGGCGGTGATGGGGCTGCTCGAGAAGCGGCCCGAGCAGCGCACGGCCAGCGGGGCCATCCTGCGGCAGCAGCTGCTCGCGCTGGAGGGAGAAGCCGCGCCGTATCCGCGGGGACAGGCGCTGCTCGCGGGCGTCCTGCGTGAGGCGTCGGAGCGGCAGCAGCAGGAGAAGGCGGCCCAGGCCTCGCCCGAGGCTCCCGCGCGTGTGCCCGTATCGGCGCGCTCGGCGTGAGGCGCTGACGACACACCGAGGGAGCACGCGCCCCAGGGCCGCGCTCCGCGCGCTCCCGCGGTGAAGCCGGAGCACACCTCCCCACGCCGCTGACCATCACAGTGCGAGCCCCCGCGAAACTCCTGCTGCCCGGACGACCTCGCGCTACGTATCGTGTCGATGCGCGCCGCCCGGTCCGCCTCGACTGTCCGAGGCGTCCGTGCCCGGCCACCGCCCACACCCCTCGGCGCCCCACCTGGAGCCCTTCACCATGGATGTCGCTGTCCTCACCTATTCAGACATGCCCGAGCTCGCCGAGTTCGAGCGTCCCCTGCTCCCCGCGCTCCGCGCGCTGGGCCTGGATGCGCGGCCCGTCGTCTGGGACGACCCGACGGTGGACTTCAAGACCGTGCGCCTCGCCGTGGTGCGCAGCACCTGGGACAGCCACCTGCGCCGCGACACCTTCGTCGCCTGGGCCCAGAAGGTCGGCCGCCTCACCAGGCTCCACAACCCCGCCGACGTGCTGCGCTGGAACACGCACAAGTTCTACCTGCGCGAGCTGGAGGAGAAGGGCATCCCCGTGACGCCCACCGCGTGGGTGGAGCGCGAGGGCACCCTGGACCTCGAAATCGTCGCCCGCGCCCGGGGCTGGGACACGCTGGTCCTCAAGCCCGCCGTGTCCGCCGGCGCCGTGGAGACGCACATCATCCCGCGCGCCGAGGCCGCGGCCGGCAACGCGCTCGTCACCCGACTCTCCGCCACCAGCGAGCTCATGGTGCAGCCCTACCTCCGGGCCTTCGAGTCGGAGGGAGAGCGCAGCTACATCTTCTTCGACGGCGCCTTCAGCCACGCGGTGCGCCGCCCGCCCACGCTGAAGTCCGCGCCGCGCGGCTTCTCGGAGCCCACCCTCTTCACGCCCGACGCCAAGGAGCTGAAGCTGTCCGAGCGCGTGCTCGAGGCCATGGGCGCCCCGCTGCTCTACGCCCGCGTGGACGTGGCCACCGACAACGAAGGCGTCACCCGGCTGCAGGAGGTGGAGGTCACCGAGCCCGCCCTCTTCCTCAACCTGGACGCCGAGGCCCCGCACCGGCTGGCGCGGGCCATCGCCGCGAAGCTGTAGCGGCGTCGCCGGGGGAGTGCGCGCCTAGAGGCCGCACTCCTTCGCGTCCGTGTTGCGGAACGCGCACAGCAGCCCCGGCTGGCGCTTCTTCCAGAAGGCCCAGTCGTGCGCGCCGCTCACCTCGTTGACGTGCACCACGCCGTAGCCCTTGTTGCGCAGCGCGGAGACGAACTGGAGGTTGGACTGACAGTCGTCCGCGCCCTGCTCGCCATCCCGCGTGCAGCCCGCCGAGGGTGAGCCGTGGTCCACGTAGAAGCGCACCGGCACCACCGGGTCCGCGCTCGCGCGCACCACCATGGCGTTGCCGTCGTTGCGGTCCACCTCGCCGTCGTGCGGCCAGAACAGCGTGCCGGACTGCGTGCCCACGAAGCCGAACTTCTCCGGCGCGCGGAAGCCCGCGTACACGGAGATGAGCCCGCCCAGCGACGCGCCGGAGATGCCCGTCTCCTGGGGCCCCGTCTTCACGCGCAGGCCCGACTCCACGCGCGGCATCAAGTCATTGACGATGAAGGCCAGGTAGTCGTCACCCCGAGGCGTGGGCCAGCCCGGCGCGAGCGCGGGCGGGAAGGTGTACTGCCCCAGCCGCACGTCCTGGCTCGGCAGCGCGATGAACACGAGCACCGCCGAGTCCTGGGGCCGCGCCTTGTAGTGGGCGTCCGCCGCGTCCACGAAGGACTCGCGGGTGATGCTCTCGTTGCCGTCGTGCACGTACATCACCGGCAGCGACGGGCACTCCGAGCCGTCGTACGACGCGGGCGTGTAGACGAAGACATCGCGCGCGTCGTTCAGCGCCGTGGCGCGCACGTCGTACCACGCGGTGAGCCGGCCCTTCGCCGGGTCCTGCGCGTCCGGATAGACGAGCGAGTTGAACTGGCCCACGTCGTTGCGGTTGAGGCGGTCCCACACGACGTTGCGCGCGCGCGGGTCCTCGAAGAAGTTGCCGCCCTTCACCAGCTTGTACGGCTGCGGCCCCGTGCGCGGAACCTCCACCTCCGCGAGGTACAGGTCCGTGTCGCGCACCTGCCCGAGCGGCGTCGCCGTGGGCGACCACTCGTTGAACTCACCGGCCACGAAGGTGTCGCGCGCGGACTCGCCCCGGGCGAAGAAGGCCACGCGCTGGCGGCCCGCGCTCGCGTCGCTCACCAGCGGCGTGCCGCCCTGGGCCTCCACCTGCTCCACGAAGCGGTCGATGGCCTGGGTGCGCTCGTTCGACGTCGTGGCCCGACCCATGGCGAGCTGCAGGTCCGCCAGGAGCGACATGGGCGCGCCCTTCACCACCGCCTGCCGCTGACAGGCCCACGTCGTCGGACCGCCTCCCCCGTCGGGCGTCGGCCCCGCGTCCGGATAGGACTGGGTGAAGGGCGGCGGCGGGACGACGGGCGCGCCCTCCGAATCATCACAGGCGGACGAGAGGCTCGCGCACAGCAGGACCAGGGACAGACGGCGCATCACGACTCCAGGCGGCGACAGGCGAGAAGCAGGGACGGACTACGGCTGCGGCTTGGCGGCGGTGGCCGCGGCGGGCACGTCGAGCTCGCGCCCCCACACCCGGACCTTCGTGGCCTTCTCCGCCTCGCCATCGAAGTAGATGCTCGCCTTCACCTTCACGGAGGGCGGCACCTTGATGGAGTCGGCCGACTGCCCGGGGGAGCGGGCCTGCAGCGGCGTGGCGAAGCCGTCCTTGTCCAACAGCTGCGCGCCGCCGCTCTCGTGCAGGCCCAAGAGGTGCAGCGGCTGGGCCGTCTTGTTCGTCACCGCGAGCACCACCTCCACGCCGCCGCCGTGGGAGGGCTTCGCCTCCAGGACGGACAGCTCGGTGTTGGCGGCCACCTCCTCGGCGGTGGACAGCGTGCGCGAGCCGTCCGCGCTGGCGGCGCCCTTGCGGCCCTCGTTGAAGCCCTCGACGACGCCGCTGCCGGCGCCCTTGGCCACCTCCACCGTCTTGCCCACCACCGTGGCGGTGACGTCCTTGGCCGTCTCACCCTTGCAGGCGGGGACGAGGAGCAGGAGCGGGGCGAGCAGCAGACGACGCATGGGACCTCCAGAAGGATGTGGGCGCGGGTGTACTACAGGGCCCACTCCGCGCGCGAGTGGGGGGCCACCCGCCGGGTTTCAGACGATTCGTGGACACCGGAATGCACCTTCTCGCGCGCTGCGGGGGCCGAAGGGGTTATGAGTCCTCCATGGCTCGCGCACTGCTGCTCTCGCTGCTGGTGAGGCAGCACCTGGCACTCAAAGAGAAGTTTCGCGCCAAGTACCCGCACCCCTGGTTGGTGTGGGAGGCAGGCGCGTGGAACGTCCCGGAGACCGTGGACGGGAACGTGGGCGCCACCCGGCTGCCGCTCACGGACCTGAAGGACTGCCTGCCCGCCGGGGACGCCATGTGCTTCGAGCTGGTGGCCCTGGCCGAGCGAGGGCCCATCCGCCTGGGCCGCGCGTCGCAGAACAACGCGCTGGTGGTCAACGACGCCACGGTGTCGCGCGAGCAGCTCATCCTCACGCCCCAGTCCGAGGCCACCTGGCACGTGGCCCGCGTGGCCGACGCCAGGCCCGTGAAGCTGGACGGCCGGGAGCTGCCCGACGCGGGCGTGGTGCTGACGCCGGGCGCGAAGCTCGAGGTGGGCGACGTGCGCCTCACCTTCCACGACGCGGCGGGCTTCGACGAGCGCATCTCCCGCATCGCCGCGCAGGTGCTCGCCCAGACGGCCACCTCGCGCTGAAGGTCCAGGCCCAGATGGCGGCGAGGACCTCCCGCCGCCACGAAGCCAGGCCTAACGCCCCGAGGACTCGGCGCTCGCCGAGCGCGCCTTGGTCTTGCGCGAGGTGGCGGCGTCCTGCGACGGCTTCTTCGCGCTCGGCTTCTTGCTCGCGTTCGCCCTCGGCGCGGTGAGCGACTTGGCCAGCGGCACCTCCAGCTCCGTGTGCGAATCCAGCCGCACCGAGCGCTCCGAGGACACGTACCCCGCCAGCTCCACACGCAGGTGCAGCGGCACCTCGCGGCGCGGCAGCTCGCGCACCAGCGGCGTGACGCCCAGCACCTCACCGGTGTCCGAGCGCACCACCTGCGCGCCCTCCGGGAAGGAGTGCACGGTGAGCCGCACCGCGGGCACCACCTCCTGCTCGGGCGCCGCCGCCAGCACCAGGGGCTCCGGCGCGCGCTCCGGGGAGACGACGGACTCCGACGCGCTCGGGACGATGACCGGCGCGCTCGACGTCCCCGCGCCACGCCACACCAGCGCGCCGGCCGCGAGCAGCGCCACGACGCCCGCCCCCGCGGCCCACAGGGCGCGGCGACGCTGGGGGCCCATCACCACGGGCATCCGCCGCGTGGGCCGCTCCGACGGCTCCAGCGCCGCCACGGCCTCCGGCGACGAGGGCACCTGCACGGGCAGCAGCAACAGCCCCGTCGTCACCTCCGCGAGCGTCTGCGGCCGGGCCTCCGGCTCCTTCGCCAGACACCGCATCACCAGCTCCGCGAGCTGGGACGGGAGCGGCTCCCCGGTCGCCAGCTGCGTGGGCAGCGGCGGCGGCGGCTGGGTGATGATCTGCACCACCAGCTGCCCGAAGGCCTCCGCCTGGAAGGGCGGGTGGCCGGTGAGCATCTCGTACAGGATGTTGCCCACCGCGTAGATGTCCGAGCGCGCGTCCACCGTCAGGCCCGCGGCCTGCTCCGGGGACATGTACGCCGGCGTGCCGATGATGGTCCCGTCCAGCGTGCCCGTGGGCGCCGCGCCCTCGGTGGCCAGGTGCTTGGCGACGCCGAAGTCGAGCACCTTCACGAAGTCCGGCTGCCCGGCGCGCTGGGTGAGGAAGAGGTTGTCCGGCTTGATGTCCCGGTGCACAACGCCCACCTGGTGCGCCGCGCCCAGGGCCGCGCACACCTGCACCGCGATGCGCTGGATGCGCGCGAGCGACAGGGGCTCCTGCTTCAGGAGCGCGCCCAGGCCCTGCCCGCGCAACAGCTCCATGACGCAATAGACGTGGCCGCCCTCGCCCTCGTCCACGAAGTCGAAGATCTCCACGATGTGCTCGTGGTTGATCTGATTCACCGTGCGGGCTTCCTGGAAGAAGCGCTGCACGAAGCCGCCGTCGCGCGCGTGCTCGGGCTTGAGCACCTTCAAGGCCACCTGGCGCCCCAGCCGCGCGTGACGCGCCTGGAACACCCGGCCCATGGAGCCCTCGCCCAGGAGCGCCTCCAGCTGGTAGCTGCCCAGCTGCGAGCCCTCCCGCAGCTCCACGCCGACACGTTGCTCGCCGCTCACGGGCCCTCCGCGAGAGGACAACAAGGTCTGCGCGAAGAGGTCATCGTTGCCCATGGTGTGAAGAACTCTCCATGCTCAGGCCCAACGGCAACCCACCGCGGCCCCTCTGTCTTCCACGTAACGCCCACGTCCCACGTCCCCAGCGGTGCTCGCGAGACGGAGGTCGACGAAGACCCTGTCCGAACCCCGAAACCCTCCGCCCCGCACGGCCCCGACGACCTCCCCGCCACTGTCCACTCGTGGACAGGCGCGAGGGCCGGGATTCCAGGCGGGGCGGCGTGCCTCACGTGCAGACCCCCGAGCGGCAGACGCCGGCCACGCGGTTGCCATCCACCAGGCGCGAGCAGCGGGAGTTGTTCGGGCAGTCCTGGGTGTCCGCGCAGTCGGTCAGGCCATCCTTGTCATTGTCGACGAGGTCGTTGCAGCTCACCTCGGCGCAGCGCCTCGACGTGACGCCGCACACCGCGTTCGGCTCACCGGCCACGCACAGCTGCCCTCCGCAGTCGGAGTCCTGGCAGTCGACGCTGGGAGTGCCCGTCGTGCCATCCCCGTCATTGTCGATGCCATCGGTGCAGTTCGCCTCGGCCTTGACGCTGTTGCGGCACGCGCAGCCCACGCCGCACGACTGGCCGCTGCAGTCCGAGTCCGCGCAGTCCGTCTGGCCGTCCCCGTCGTCGTCCTCGCCGTTGTCGCAGGCGCCCTCGACACAGCTGCCAACGTTGTTACACGAAAGCCCCGGCCCGCACTCCTTGCGCTCGCAGTCGGGGTCCGCGCAGTTGAGCCGGCCGTCGCCGTCCTCGTCGCCGCTGTCCGGCGTGCACAGCGACTCCGTCTTGCGGCCGTCGTTGCACACGCAGCCGGCGCCGCAGGACTTGCCTTCACAGTCATCGCGGTCCGCGCAGTCGATGCTCCGGTCCTCGTCGTCGTCCTCGCCGTTGCCGCAGTCCGACTCCGTCTGCCGGCCGTTCTCGCAGACGCACCCCACGCCGCAGGCCTGCCCATCGCAGTCGTCGCGGTCCGCGCAGTCGGTGGCCCCGTCGCGGTTGTCGTCGATGCCGTTGCCGCAGTCGAGCTCGCCGCGCTTCTGGCAGACGCCCTCCACGCAGGCCTGCAGCGCGGTGCACACCGTGCCGCACGTGCCGCAGTTGAGCGGGTCCGTCAGCCGGTTGAAGTCCTCGTCCACCTCGCCGTCGCAGTCGTCGTCCACGCCGTTGCAGCGCTCGACGGTGGGCAGCACGTCGCCCACGCACGCCACCGTGCCCTGGCGGGTGCAGACGGATTGGCCGTCGCGGCACGCGCCCTTGCCGCGGCTGTCGTCATCGCCCGAGAAGCACGTCGCCTCCAGCTCGTCGATGGCGCCGTCGCAGTCGTCGTCCAGCCCGTTGCAGCGCTCCGCGCCCTCCGGACGGCAACAGTACCGGGGCCCGTCATCGGGCAGCGACGTACAGACGAAGCCCTCGCCGCCGCAGTCCCCGTCCTTCTCACAGGTGTAGGCGGCGTTGTCGGGGAACGTCACCTTGCAGCCCGCCATGCCGGAGAGCAGCAGCACCGCGGTGAGGGCTCGCAGCCAGGATTCGAAGGTCTTCATAAGGCTCAGAAGCTCCCACCGACGACGACGTGCACCGCCGTGGACGCGCCACCCGCGCTCACCGTGCCCACGGGCGCGGCCGGCTCGCTGCGGGACGGAATGACCAGGAGCCACGTCACGCTGCCGGCCGCCACGGCTCCACCGCCGATGAGCAGCCCCGCGGCCAGGTTGGCCTGTGACTTCGCGTCCAGCATCTCCTTGCGCGTCACGTCGATGATGCCGTCCCCGTTGGTGTCCGTGGCCCGCTTCTCCACGTCCTTGGCGCTCATGCTCATCACCGCGCCCGCGCCCGCCACCGCCAGCCCCACCAGCGCCGTGTAGAACGCCGGCCGCTTGTAGATGGGCGTGTGGCTGCCGCCACGCCGCTTCGACGACACCCGCGCCGCGCCGTCCTCGGGGCCCTCCGGCGCCGGGCCGGAGATCTCCATGCGGACCTGGACCTCCTCACGCGCGCCGGGCTTGAGCACCACCGCCTTCGTGAAGGACGCGTACTCGTCCGCGGACACCTCCAGCTGCACCGTGCCCGGCGCCAGCCGCGCCTCCACGCTGCCCACGCCGAGGATGCGCTCGCCCACCTTCACCACCGCCGTGGGCACGTTGACGCTCACCTTCAAGAGCGCGCGCGGACGCGCCAGCGCCATCATCCGGTTGCCCAGCTTCGTGGCCGCCTCCTTCTGGAAGGCCTCGTCCTTGGGGTTGCGCCCCGACACCACGTCCTCGTGCACCACGCCGCGGTCGCGGTCATACGTCCACGCGCGCAGCGTCCACCCCGCGTCCTCCAGCGACAGCCGCGCCGTCGTCAGCAGGTCCGCGTCCAGCTGCTCCGCCGGCTCCGTCATGCACGACGCCTGGGCGCAGCTCAGCGCCGCCTCGTAGCCCGCCTCCAGTCGCTCCCGCGCCTGCTTGGGCGTCGCGGCGAACTCCACCATGCCGGACGACATCGCGCCCTTCGCCAGCTCCCGCAGCCACGCCGACGCCTGCTGCGAGCCCGCGCGCTCCGGCGTCTCCAACCCCAACAGGATGAAGCGCGGCGTCAGCGACACGGCGCTCTCCTCGCCCTCGCGCAAGTCCAGGCCCATGCCCGGCGCCGGCTGCTCCTGGGGCGCGGACTCCGACGACGTCTCGGAGCTGAGGTCCAACCCCAGGCCACCCTGCTCCTGGCTCCTCGCGGGCGGAGCCCAGAGCGCGAGCGCCAGCATGGCGACAGGCAACAACGCGGGAATGCGCATGCCGCCGTTCTACTCCTTTGCCATTCCCAACGGAATGATCGGTCCGGTTCCGAACACCGGAACTCCAGATGTGGGTGTCAAACCCGCGTGACACGCCCGCCTGCCCTGCGCGCGACAGGGGAGCGGCGCGGGACAGGAAGGTTGCCGGGCGCCGCATGGGTCCTCATCTCCCACCCTAAGGAGGCGTGACACATGGCGGACGCAAAGCTCTGGATTCTCGTGGGGAACGCGAGCCGGGCCCGGCTCTTCGAGACGGACGCGAAGGGGCGCGAGGAGTGGAGTCTGGTCGAGGAGTTCTTCCACGAGGAGAGCCGCGTCAAGAGCGAGCAGCTGCGCGAGCAGCCGGACAACCCCAACGCGGGCACCCTGCACGGTCCTCCCGGGGAGAACGAGCCGCAGGGTCGTCGGGAGTTGGAGCACGACCGCTTCGCGCGCGAGCTGTCCGGCGTGCTCGACAAGGGGCATGACCGCCACGCGTTCGACAAGCTCATCATCGCGGCGCCGCCGGAGTTCCTCGGCAGGTTGCGCAAGGCGCTGAGCACGCGGGTGCGTCAGCGGGTCCTCCTGGACGTGGGCTCGGACTACTCGACGGTGCCCGCGCGGGATTTGCCTGAGCGCGTCCCGCTCCTCTAGCCTCGCCTGCCCTTCTGATGACCGGGCCGCCAGGCGACCCGGTGCGAGGAGCAGGCATGGCGGAGGTGAAGGCGGTCCTCCTGGACCTGGGCAACGTGCTCGTCTTCCACGACAACGCGTTGCTCTTCGCGCGGCTGGGCGCGTGCGCGCGGATGTCCGCCGCGGAGGTCGCCCAGCGGCTGATGGGCGCCGGGTGGACCGAGGCCAACCGGGGCACGCTGGACGCCGAGGGCATCCGCAAGAGCGTGTGCGGAGCGCTGGGCGTCGAGCTGCCCATGGCGGAGTTCGCGCCCCTGTGGAGCAGCCACTTCACCACCCACGAGGCCGTGCTGCCCCGGGTGGAGTCCCTCATCGGCCGGGTGAAGCTGGTGCTGGTGTCCAACACCAACGCGCTGCACGCGGCGTACTTGCGGCCCCGGCTCCCGCTGCTGCAGCGCTTCGATGCGCTGGTGATGAGCTGCGAGGTGGGCTTCGTGAAGCCCGAGCCGGACATCTACCGCATCGCCCTGGAGCGCGCCGGCGTCGAGCCGCGCGAGGCCGCCTTCTTCGACGACCTGCCGGAGTTCGTGGAGGCCGCTGACGCGCTGGGCCTGCGTGGGCAGCTGTTCACCACCGCCGACGCGTTCGACGCGCAGCTCGCCCGGCTGGGGCTGTGAGCCAGCGCGCTCAGTCCTCGTACTTCGCCACGGGCGGCTCGTGCAGTCCGGCCTGGGCCCACTTCTGGAAGGCGGGCTGGGACAGGAGCGTGTCGCGGTACGCGGCGCTCACCGGGTCCAGCGTCACATCGTAGGTGACGAAGCGCGTGGCCACCGGCGTGTAGAACGCATCCGCGATGCTGAAGCGGCCGAACAGGAACGGCCCGCCCTGGCCGAAGCGCGAGCGGCAGTCGTTCCACAGCGCCTGGATGCGGGCGATGTCCTCGGCGACGCCCGGCGCGCGTCCCTGTCCCGGCTTGCGCGCGCGCAGGTTCATCCCCATGTGCTCGCGCAGCCGCGAGAAGCTCGAGTGCATCTCCGCCGTCACCGAGCGCGCCACCGCGCGGGCCTCGCGCGACTCGGGCCACAGCCGGGCCTCCGGGAAGGTCTCCGCCAGGTACTCGCAGATGGCCAGCGAGTCCCAGATGACCAGCTCTCCGTGCCGGAGCGCCGGCACCCGTCCGCTGGGCGAGTGCTGGAGGATGCTGTCCTGGGTCCCTGGCGTGTCCAGGGGGATGACGACCTCCTGGAAGGGCTGCCCGGTATGGCAGAGCGCCAGGTACGGCCGAAGCGACCACGAGGAGTAATTCTTCGAGGCGACGACGAGGGTGAGCTGGGGCATGGCGCGCACCGTAGCGCCAGCGTCCGGTGAATACCCGCGCTTCAGTTCGCCGTGGGCGTGCGACTCAACAGCGAGCGCATCCGGGACAGCCACGGCCGACGGCCGCGATGCTCCCGGGGGTCGATGCGATAGACGGCCACCGGCAGGCGGATGTTCTTCATCTCGCCCCGGCCCAGGCGCACCGGCGGCGACGCCAGCCGGCCTTCCACCTGTCGGGCCACCGACTCGCTGACGTAGAGCGTGCCGGGCCTCGCGAGCGCCTCGATGCGCGCGGCCAGGTTGACGCCCTCGCCGAACACGTCGCCGTCGCGGTGCACCACCAGGCCCACGTGCACACCCACGCGCAGCACCACGCGGCGCTCGGCGGCCACGGTGCCGTTGTGGGTCTCCAGCTCCCGCTGGAGCGCCAGGCCGAAGTCCACCGCGGACATCCCGCCCTCGAACTCCAACAGGAACCCATCCTCCAGACGCTTCACCTCGCGCCCTCCATGGCGCGGCAGCAGCTCTCGGACCAACGACGCGTGCTCCTCGCGCACCACCTGCTGGAGCGCTTCATCACGCCAGGACTGACGGCTCACGGCCTCGATGCCCGTGAACAGGATGGCCGACAGTTTCCCCGGCTCGGGTGCCTCCACCACCATCGCTCATCTCCCCTCCCCCCGATGCCAACTGTTCGAAAGCCTACTCCAGGACGCGGTTCCCAGTCCCAGCCGGGCCCCCCGTCGTGGCGGAGACCGGACCTCGGACGGCCGCTTGCCCTGGTAGGGCGCTGCCTCGCGAAGCTGAATCATCCTATTCGACACCATCAGGAGAATTCATCTCTAACGCAGCGCAACACCCGGCCCCAAGGGGGGCGTGGTGGGTCGTGTCTGGCCAAGAACGTGACGGGTCGGGTCGGGGTCCTGCGGAGGACAGAGGCGAGCGAGGGCCCGCTGGCGCTCACAGGGTGATGCCGTGCTGCTGGCAGTACCTGCGCACCTCGGCCTGCTCGGAGGCGGGGACGCGGAGCCAGACGAAGCGCGCGCTGGAGAGGTCCTTCTGGTGGCAGTGGGCGCGCGCGAGGAGCGCGAAGGAGGCGCCGGTGGCCTGGTCGCGCTGACTGCGGCGGGCCAGTTGGATGGCTTCGCCGGGGTCACCACGGGCCAGGGCCTTCTCGGCCAGCTCCAGGTCCGTGGGCTTCGTGCCTTGGCCCTCGGGCTTCGCCTTGGCCTCGGGAGATGGAACCACGGAGGACTCCATCTGTCCGATGCCCGTCGGGGGTGGCGAGGGGGCCTGCGTGTTCTTCTCCGCGGGAGGCGTGCCCTGGACGAGCCGTGTCTGTGATTCCGGCGCTGGCGCGGCGGGCGCGACCTGAGGCGGCGGCGCGTTCTGGGTGGGCGTCGTCGCCAGCGGGACGTTGGTGGCGGAGCGGTTCTTGTGGGTCACCACGAGGCCCGCGCCCACGAGGGCGACCACGCCGGCCGCGAGCAGCCATCGCCCGTAGCGCCTGCGGCCCACCACCGGGACACCTCCCGAGGGCGAGCGGATCGTCACCGGCTCGGAATCCGAGTCGGGCTCCACGGCAGGCGCGTTCGCGGCGGGAGGTCTCCACACCTCCAGAGGGACGGCGGGGGTGTCCGGGACGGGAG